>JAUUSS010000033.1 GCA_030841765.1 Collinsella aerofaciens
GAGCCGGTGGCGCCGCCGATGCCGTCACGGCCGGTGCGGCCGCCCAGCAGGATGATCTTGTCGGTGGGGGCGGGGCACTCGCGACGAACGTGGTTTGCCGGGGTAGCGCCCACGACGGCGCCGACCTCCATGCGCTTGGCCACGTAGCCAGGGTGATAGAGCTCGTTGACCTGACCGGTGGCAAGGCCGATCTGGTTGCCGTAGCTGGAGTAGCCGGCGGCGGCAGTGGTCACGAGCTTGCGCTGCGGCAGCTTGCCCTCGAGCGTCTCGGAAACCGGGACGGTGGGGTCGCCGGCGCCGGTGACGCGCATGGCCTGGTACACATAGCTGCGGCCCGAGAGCGGGTCGCGGATGGCGCCGCCCACGCAGGTGGCGGCACCGCCGAAGGGCTCGATCTCGGTCGGGTGGTTGTGGGTCTCGTTCTTAAAGAGGAACAGCCAGTCCTGGTCCTCGCCATCGACATCGACCTTTACCTTGACGGTGCAGGCGTTGATCTCCTCGGACTCGTCGACATCGGTCATGACGCCGGTCTTTTTGAGGTACTTGGCGCCGATGGTACCCATGTCCATGAGGCAGACGGGCTTGGCGTCGCGACCGAGCTCGTGGCGCATCTCCATGTAGCGGTCGAAGGCCTGCTGCACCACGGCGTCATCGATCGTCACGTCGTCCAGGACGGTGCCGAAGGTGGTGTGGCGGCAGTGGTCGGACCAGTAGGTGTCGATCACGCGGATCTCGGTGATGGTGGGGTCGCGGTCCTCATCGCGGAAGTACTGCTGGCAGAAGGCGATGTCTGCCTCGTCCATGGCAAGGCCGCGATCGGCGATAAAGGCGGCAAGGCCGGCCTCGTCGAGCTCGCGGAAACCGTCGAGCACCTCGACGGGCTGGGGCTCGGGGGTCTCCATGTACAGCGTCTCGGGCAGGTCGAGCGAGGCGATGCGCGCCTCGACGGGGTTTACCACGTAGTGCTTGATGGCATCGATGGCGGCCTCGTCCAGAGCGCCCGAGATCATATAGACCTTGGCGGAGCGCACGGCGGGGCGCTCGCCCTGGCTGATGAGCTGCACACACTCGCTGGCGGAGTCGGCGCGCTGGTCAAACTGGCCAGGCAGGAATTCGACGGCAAAGACGGCGCCATCGCTTGCGGGGAGCTCGTCGTAGGTCACATCGACCTGGGGCTCGCTAAAGACGGTCGGCACGCAGGAGCGGAAAAGCTCCTCGTCGATGCCCTCGACGTCGTAGCGGTTGATGATCCTCAGGGCCTCGATGCCCTTGATGCCGAGAATTTCGGTCAGCTCGCCCTTGAGCTGCTGAGCCTCGACGTCGAACCCGGGTTTCTTCTCCACGTAGATACGAGAGACCATTGGTTCCTGCCTTCCTGATCGGTTGGGCGTACGGTACGGTATGCGGCAGCGGTCGGTTTGCGGGGTCTGCCCTGCGGTCGCCTTGAGCCACATGTTTGTAAACCTCACTATGATACGACAGCTCGCGGCGCGGTGAGGACGGCGAGGGTGCTACAGTGAAGCGCAAACAAGAGAAAGGCATCACATGGCATTCGTTTCGCTCGCCATCATCGCACTCGTGGCCTTTGCAAGCCCCTTCATCGCCTCGGCGATTCCTGGAAAACCCGTTCCCGAGACGGTCTTTTTGCTCGTGCTCGGCGCGGTGCTGGGACCCCATATGCTCGGCGTCATCCATGTAGATGCCGAGGTCTCGCTTGTGTCCGAGCTCGGTCTGGCCTTTTTGTTCCTGCTTGCCGGCTTTGAGATCGATCCCAAGAGCATCACGGGTGTCGAGGGGCGCTACGGCTTGGCAACGTGGGTCGTCACGTTTGGTATCGCCTGGCTTGCCGTGCGCTTTACCCCGTGGTTCTCGGTCAGCCATTTCGACGGTATCGCCGTGACGCTTGCCCTCACTTCTACGGCGCTCGGCACGCTCGTGCCCATCATGCGTGAGCGTTCACTTGTCGGAACGCGCGTGGGCGACTCGATTCTCGCGTATGGCACCTGGGGCGAGCTCGGCCCCGTGCTTGCCATGTCGGTGCTGCTGTCTGCCCGTACCGGCATCCAAACGCTCGTGATTCTTGGCCTGTTTGCGGTGGTCTGCGTGTTGCTTGCCGTGGTCCCAAGCCGCTCCAAGCGCGTCGGCAGCCGCTTCTTTGCGTTTGTCGAGGAACGCGCCGATACCACGTCGCAGACCTTCGTGCGCCTGACGGTGCTCATCCTGGTCACACTCGTGGCTTTTTCGGCCGTCTTTGATCTCGACATTGTGTTGGGTTCTTTTGCCGCCGGCTTTGTCTTGCGCTACATCATCCCCGAGGGCAACCATACGCTCGAGACCAAGCTCGACGGCCTGGCCTACGGCTTTTTGATTCCGGTGTTCTTTACCGTATCGGGCGCAAAGATCGACCTGACGGCCGTGGCGTCGCGCCCGGGTCTGCTCGTGGGCTTTATCGTGGCGTTGTTGATTATTCGTGCCGTGCCCATACTTATTTCTATGAGCATTTGTCCTGCGACGCGCGATGTGTCGGCGTATGGTCGCATTACCGTGGCCCTGTACTGCACCACGGCCCTGCCGATCATCGTTGCCGTGACAAGCGTTGCCGTCAACGCGGGCGCGCTGTCGCAAGACATCGCGTCGGTTATGGTTGCCGCCGGCGCCATCACGGTGTTCTTGATGCCATTGCTCGCGCAGCTCTTCTACCGCGTGGTGGATGCTGCGCCGGTCGCCGCCGTGGCAGAAGTTGCCGAGCATCCATCCGATGCGCTCGACATCCTGCGCGCTCATCACGATTTGGCGAGTCTGCTCGCACGAGAGCACGAGCTGCTGACTTCGCATGGCCATGGTCGCGTATTCGAGGGCCTGCCTACGCTCGATACGATTGCCGAGCGTCTTTCCGCCGAGGCGGCGAGCGGCCACATCGATGCCCGCATCGTGGACGCGGCGCACCTGCTTGCCGATAAGACTTATGGTGATGAGATCGACACGTCCGAGCTGACTCCGCATGAGCGTCGCCGCCTGGAGCGCGCCAAGCTCGCCGTGCGCGAATACCGCCGCCGCATGCTAGAGCTCTATGCAAGAGAAGAAGCCGAGGACGACGACGGCAAGTAGTCGATACTCTCTCGGGGAAGCCGCGTCCCGCTTTGAAGGCTCGGAACGGGATGTGGTTTCCGAAACGGGGGCCGTTGGGAAACTGTGTCCCGGAATGGGCGCTCAGAGTGGGATGCAGTTTCCGCGAGAGACCCGTTGCGGAAACGGTATCCCAGAATCGGCGTTCAAAACGGGGCGCTCTTTCCGAAACATGGCCCTGAGGGAAGCTGCGTCCCGGTCTGAGTCGGAATTCCGGGACACAGCTTCCCTTTCAAACAGAAGAAGGCGCGCTGCCTGCAGTTGATGCAGACGGCGCGCCTTCTTTGTTGGACTATGTTGAGGCTGGGAGCTGAGGCTTGTGGTCCCTTAAGAGCGGGCGGCTCCGTCGACGGGGAGCACGGCGCCCGTGACGTAGGAGGACATGTCGCTCGCCAGGAAAACAAAGGCGTTGGCGACATCCTCGGGCTCGCCCATGCGACCCAGCGGAATGGTGGCGACGATGGGCTTAATAACCTCTTCAGGCAGGTTGGCGACCATGTCGGTTTTGGTTACACCGGGTGCTACGGCATTGACGCGAATGCCCATGGGGGCGAGCTCGCGCGAGAGCGACTGGACCATGCCGTTGACGGCAAACTTGGACGTTGGATAGCCGACGCCAGAGGGCTGGCCGTACTTGGCAACCATCGAGCTCGTGGTGGTGATGGTGCCGCCGTGGCCGGCCTCGGTCATGATCTTGGCGGCAGCTTGGTGGCCATTAAAGACGGCGACGACGTTAAGGTCCATGACCTTTGCGAACTCCTCGGCCGTGTAGTCCAAGAGGGGTGAACGCTGGGAGATACCGGCATTGTTGACGACCGTGTCCAAGCCGCCCATGTCGGCTGCAGCCTGGGTAAAGGCCTCGGTCACGGCTTCGAGTGAGGTGAGGTCGCAGGAGCGGCCCCAGACCTTGGCGTCGGGATAGGCGGCTGTCAGCTTCTCAACGGCCGCATCGGCGGTCTCCTGACGCGAGCCAAAGACGGTGACGGCGGCGCCTTCCTCGATAAAACGGCAGGCGATGGCATAGCCGATACCGCGCGTGCCTCCGGTGATGATTGCTTTCTTGCCCTCGAGCAACATGGTATTTCCTCTCATCGCGGGCGGACATTCGCAGCACAGCGTAGCCGTAACTGGAATCGGCCGTGTTTGCATATCGGTGAACGATAGCCCGCGTTACCGATGAGCGGCTCGCGCAAATGTGCTCTGCCGTTGTGCTTAGGGCAGGAGACAAAAGGGCTCCCGTCCCGCATCGGACGGGAGCCCTCAAAGCGTGTATTGCTAGGCGAGCGTTGAGCTAGTTCGCCATGACGCCTTCGGTCCAAGCCTCAACGTCCTCGATGCGCAGGACGTTGGCGACCTCGGCTACGCAGTCGACGCTGGCAAGCTCGGCGGTGGCAGCCTGGACGTCCTTCTCGAGCGCGCGGTGCGTCAGGAAGATGACCGAGCAAGTATCGCTGGCGCCCGACTTGCCGTCCTCGACCTGGTTGATGAGCGAGATCGAGATGTTGTGCTTGGCAAAGATGTCGACCGTCTCGGACAGGGCACCCACGCGGTCGGCGACCTTCAGGCGCACATAGTACTTAGTCTGGAGCTCGTCCATGGGCTTAAAGGCGAGGTTGTGACCATAGGGCTCAATCTCGGGCAGCGGAGCCACGCCGCGGCTGATCTGCTCGGAGAGCGACAGGATATCGCCCACGACGGCGCTCGCGGTGGGGAAGGAGCCTGCGCCGGCACCGTAGAACATGGTTTCGCCCACGGCGTCACCCACCACGTAGACGGCGTTCATGGCGCCGTTGACCTTGGCGAGCATATGGTCTGCCGGGATGAGCGTGGGATGCACGCGGACGTCGACGCCGGCGTCGGTGTTGCGTGCGATCCCCAGCAGCTTGATGGTGTAGCCGAGCTCGCGGGCCTGGGCAATGTCCTCGGCGCCGATGGTACGGATACCCTGCTGGTAGACATCGTCGGTGGTCACGCGGGTGCCAAAGCCGATGGAAGCGAGGATTGCCGTCTTGCTGGCGGCGTCGAAGCCGTCGACGTCGGCGGACGGGTCGGCCTCGGCATAGCCCTTTGCCTGGGCGTCGGCGAGCACGTCAGCGTAATCGGCGCCCTCGGCGTCCATGCGCGACAGGATGTAGTTGGTGGTGCCGTTGAGAATGCCGGCGATGGTCAGGATCTTGTTGCCCACCAGGTCGTGCTCGAGCGTGCTGACAATGGGGATGCCACCGCCGCAGCTGGCCTCGCACTTAATCTGCACGCCGCACGCGCGCGCCTTCTCGGCGAGCGTCTCGACATGACGGCCCAGCAGGGCCTTGTTGGCAGAGACGACATGCTTGCCGTTCTCGAAGGCGGTGGTGAAGATTTCGGTCGCGGGGTGCTCGCCGCCGATGAGCTCGACGACGATATCGACGGCGGGGTCGGTGACGACGTCGTGCCAGTCGCTCGTAAAGGCCTCGCGCTCAATACCGGCGGCTTCGGCCTGCTCCCGGGCAAGCGCGCAGGCGCGGGTCAGCTTAAGGTCGATGCCGTAGGCGGCCAGGTACTCATCGTGGTGGCTTTTGATCAGACGGGCCACGCCGCCGCCGACGGTTCCCAGACCGATGAGGCCGACGTTCACGGTGCGCAGGGGTTCGCTCATAGATAGCTCCTTCGTGCATCTTATGGATGGATTAACCGCTTAAAGGTTGAGTGCATTCTAGCGTGAAGTGCGGGCGCGTGCTTGCCTGGCAGCGGGAGCAGCACAAAACGGCACCCCCGAAACGCTGCGGAAACATTGGAAACACGCTTGCTACAAACGAACTTCCGTAACAAACTGTCAACGTTTGCACCATAAGGTTTGCCCTGTGCGACTGGGGCATGCAGGCGCTCGTCGGCCCCGTCACGACTGGTGCCGCCGTCGCCGTCTCGGGCGAGATCGCCGACGATATGCTCATGACCCCGTTTTCGGCTGACGATGAGAAGAATGCCGACTTCGTCAAGGCATATAAGGACGCCTACGACGAGACTCCCAACCAGTTTGCCGCCGACGCCTATGACTGCGTCCACGCAATCGTCGAGGCTATCGATAAAGCGGGCATCGACCTTACGGCCGACGGTGCCGACATTGCCGGCGACCTTGCCAAGGCCATGCGCAAGATCAAGATCGAGGGCCTGACGGGCGAGCTCACGTGGAACGACGAAGGCCAAGTCGAGAAGCCCGCTACGGCCTATGTGATTCAGGACGGCAAGTACATCGCCGCCTAAGTGCGCATAAAGCACGACCGGTGAGGCTGTTTTATTCAGGGCAGGGACGCCTGTAACAGAATGGAAACATTACTTTTACATAATAAAGTGACAATACTGCATAAAGTAATAGAAATACGCAGAATTATGGATAAATGAACAAATCCAAAGAAAAGTTGAAATAATCGCCACTTTCCTTAACTAAAGCGTCTACTATTTTGCGAACGCCGAACACGGCGAAGGATGGCCTGTCGGGTAACCGAAACCCGACGAGATTTGAGAGGAGAGCCGCATGTCGAGCCTCACCGGTAAGTCATTGAACCCTGTTATGAATCGCAGGAGCGTTATCGCGAGCGCAGCAGGTCTGGGGGCGATGTCCATTCTAGCTGGCTGCTCCTCCAACGGCGGCGACAGTGGTTCCGCTTCGGGCGACGCTTCGTTTAAGATCGGCACCATCGGCCCGCTGACCGGCGCCAACGCGTCCTACGGCAAGTCCGTTACCCAGGCTGTCGAGCTTGGCTGCAAGGATTTCTCGACCAAGGAGCTGCCGCTTGTCAGCAAGGCCGAGGACGACCAGGCTGACGGCGAGAAGGCCGTCAACGCCTTCAACACCCTGCTCGACTGGGGCATGCAGGCCCTCGTCGGCCCGACCACCACGGGTGCGTCGGTTGCCGTTGCCGCAGAGTGTGGTAACGACCCCGAGACGTTCATGATCACCCCGTCCGCGTCCTCCGAGGACGTTACCAAGGGCAAGGATTGCGTCTTCCAGGTTTGCTTCACCGACCCCAACCAGGGTGTCAACGCTGCCAAGTTCCTGGCGCAGAAGTATGCGAACGAGAAGTTCGTGCTGTTCTATAACTCCGGCGACGCCTATTCTTCGGGCATCGCAGATTCTTTTAAGGCCCAGGCCGCTAAGTCTAAGCTTGAGATTGTCGACGAGGAGACCTTCAAGGACGACTCTGCTACGAGTTTTACCAACCAGCTGACCAAGGCAAAGCAGGCCGGCGCCACCATGATTTTTGCACCGATCTACTACACGCCCGCATCCGTCCTGCTCAAGAACGCCAAGGACATGGGCTACGACGTCAAGATGATGGGCTGCGACGGTATGGACGGTATCCTGGGCGTGGAAGGTTTCGACACCTCTCTGGCCGAGGGTCTGCTGCTCATGACCCCATTCTCCGCCGATGACGAGAAGAATGCCGACTTCGTCAACGCCTACAAGGATAAGTATGGCGAGACTCCGGACCAGTTTGCCGCCGACGCCTACGACGGCGTGCATGCGGTGGTCGAGGCCCTCAAGGAAGCCGGCCTGGGTGCCGACGCCGACCCGACCGAGGTTGCCGAGAAGCTTCCCGAGGCTATGCGCAACATCACCGTTGACGGTCTGACTGGCAAGCTCTCCTGGAACGACAAGGGCCAGGTCCAGAAGGACCCGACGGCGTACGTCATTACCGACGGCAAGTACGTACAGGCCTAATTGGCCGCCTTACATAGAGCGGTTTTGATCCCAAGCAGGGGAGGTTTTGGCCTTCCCTGCTTGCTTGGTATCTAGGGACGATGTAACGTCCCTGTTTCATACATTAACTGGAAACCTATTCGAAAGGGGGATGTGGAACATGACGGTCTTTATCCAATACCTGGTCAACGGCCTGTCCATGGGCAGCGTCTACGCCATCATCGCGTTGGGCTACACCATGGTCTACGGTATCGCCAAGATGCTGAACTTCGCTCACGGCGATGTCATCATGGTCGGTGCCTATGTCTCGTTCTGCGCCACGTCGTATCTCGGCCTCCCGGGCTGGGCATCTGTAGTTCTCTCTTGCGTGGCCTGCACGGTTCTCGGTGTTCTCATTGAGGGTCTGGCCTATAAGCCGCTGCGCCAAGCAGGCCCGCTGGCCGTTCTGATCACGGCTATCGGCGTGTCTTACTTCCTGCAGAACGCCGCGCAGCTTCTGTGGGGCGCCACGCCCAAGAACTTCACTTCGCTCGTCACCTTCCAGGTGCCGGAGTTCTTGGCCAAGTTCAACGTAAGCGCCGTCTCGCTCGTCACCATCGTCGCCTGCCTGGTTATCATGGCCGGCCTGATGTTCTTTACAGGTAAGACCAAGATGGGCAAGGCCATGCGCGCCGTGTCCGAGGACAAGGCTGCCGCTCAGCTCATGGGCATCAACGTCAACCGCACCATTTCGATGACGTTTGCCATCGGCTCTGCCCTTGCCGCCATCGCCGGCGTGCTGCTGTGCTCCTACTCGCCGGTGCTGCAGCCCACGACGGGTGCTATGCCTGGCATCAAGGCCTTCGACGCCGCCGTCTTCGGTGGCATCGGCTCCATCCCCGGCGCTTTTGTCGGCGGCATTCTCATCGGCATCATCGAAGCGATGGCACAGGCTTACATTTCCACGAGCCTTGCCAACTCCATCGTCTTTGGTGTTCTGATCATCGTCCTGCTCGTCAAGCCTGCCGGCCTCTTGGGCAAGTACGTCCCCGAGAAGGTGTAGGTGAGCGTTATGAAGTTTCTTAAAGACAAGCAGACGCGTCACGACTTTGTCACGTACGCCATGTGCCTTGTGGCGTTTGCCATCGTGTTCTTTATGCAGTCCAACCACATGATTCCGCGCATGATCGCCGGTCAGCTGGTTCCCATCACGGCCTATATCGTCATGGCCATTTCCCTTAACCTCGTCGTCGGCATCGCGGGCGACTTGTCGCTGGGCCACGCGGGCTTTATGAGTGTCGGTGCCTATACGGGAATCGTCACCGCCGTCGCGCTGGAGAGCGCCGTTCCCTCCGATCCGGTGCGCCTTATCATCAGTATCGTGGTCGGCGCCATCGCTGCCGCCATCCTGGGCTTCTTGATTGGCATCCCGGTCCTTCGTCTGAGCGGCGATTACCTGGCTATCGTGACGCTGGCCTTTGGCGAGATTATCAAGGAGATCGTCACCTGCCTCATTGTGGGCGTCGATTCCCGCGGCCTGCATGTGATCTTTAACATCACGGGTAACTCCACGATCGATGACCTGCACCTGCTCGAGGACGGCACCGCCATCATCAAGGGCGCCCAGGGCGCCTCGGGCGTGTCGACGTACTCGACCTTCCTCGCCGGCGCCATCCTGGTCATGGTCGCACTCGTGATCGTGCTCAACCTGGTTCGCAGCCGTACCGGCCGTGCCATTATGGCCGTGCGCGACAACAAGATCGCTGCCGAGTCTGTGGGCATCTCCGTCACCGAGTACCGCATGATCGCCTTCGTGGTTTCCGCTGCCCTCGCCGGTGCTGCCGGAGCTCTCTTCGGCGGTAACTTCTCGCAGCTCTCCGCCACCAAGTTCGACTTCAACACGTCCATCCTCATCCTGGTGTTCGTGGTCCTGGGCGGTCTGGGCAATATGCGCGGCTCCGTCATCGCGGCGGCATTGCTCACGGTGCTTCCCGAGCTGCTCCGTCAGTTCTCGGACTACCGCATGCTCATCTACGCCATCGTGCTGATCTTGGTCATGATCTTTACCAACAACCCGCAGCTCAAGGCGTTCTTCGGTCGTGTCAAGGATCGCTTTGCTTCCAAGAAGGAGGTGGCAGCCGATGCCCAGTAAATTTGAGTTCAACAAGGGCAAGATGGTCCCGTATCCTTCTGGCGCCATCGTTCCCGACCGCGACCTGGGCGAGCGCCCGGCACTCGAGTGCATCCACCTGGGCATCGAGTTCGGTGGCCTTAAGGCAGTCGACGACTTTAGCCTGACTATCGGCAAGACCGAGATCGCCGGTCTCATCGGCCCCAACGGTGCCGGCAAGACCACGGTCTTCAACCTGCTCACCAAGGTGTACCAGCCCACGCACGGCACCATCCTGCTCGACGGTGAGGACACTTCGGGCAAGTCCGTCTACCAGGTCAACCGCATGGGCATCGCCCGTACGTTCCAGAACATCCGCCTGTTCAACACCATGACGGTGGAGGATAACGTTAAGGTCGGCCTGCACAACCAGGAGCGCTACTCCGGCTTTGAGGGCGTGCTGCGCCTGCCGACGTATTGGAAACACGAGAAGGCCGCGCACGAGCGCGCCATGGAGCTGCTGTCCATCTTTGATATGGAGCATCTGGCAAACGAGCAGGCCGGATCGCTGCCTTACGGCGCTCAGCGTCGTCTGGAGATCGTCCGCGCGCTTGCCACCAACCCCAAGCTACTGCTGCTCGACGAGCCTGCCGCCGGCATGAACCCGTCCGAGACCGCCGAGCTCATGGAGAACATCGTCAAGATTCGCGACACCTTCGGCATTGCCATTATGCTTATCGAGCATGATATGTCGCTCGTTATGAACATCTGCGAGGGCATCTGCGTGCTCAACTTTGGTAAGGTCATCGCCAAGGGCACGGCCGAGGAAATCCAGAACAACGACGCTGTTATCGAGGCGTATCTGGGCAAGCAGGATAAGGGGGAGAACTAAATGGCAGAGCCGATGCTTTCCGTCTACAACATCAACGTCTGGTACGGCGCCATCCACGCCATCAAAGACATCTCCTTTAACGTCAACGAGGGTGAGATCGTGGCCTTGATTGGCGCCAACGGTGCCGGTAAGTCCACGACGCTTAAGACCGTCTCGGGCCTGCTTCGCTCCAAGACCGGCTCCATCAAGTTTATGGGCGAGGACATTACCCATACGCCTGCCGACAAGCTGGTGGGCAAGGGCCTGGCTCAGGTCCCCGAGGGCCGTCGCGCCTTTTTGCAGATGACGGTTGAGGAGAACCTGGAGATGGGCGCCTACACACAGCCCAAGTCCACGGTTGCTCCGGGCCTTGAGCGCGTTTACGAGCAGTTCCCGCGCCTGAAGGAGCGCCGTCGCCAGGTCGCCGGCACCCTTTCGGGCGGCGAGCAGCAGATGCTCGTTATGGGCCGCGCCCTTATGAGTAACCCCAAGCTGCTCATGCTCGACGAGCCTTCCATGGGCCTGGCGCCGATTCTGATTGAGCAGATCTTCCAGATTGTCGAGGACCTGCACAAGGCCGGCACCACGGTGCTTCTGGTCGAGCAGAACGCGCAGATGGCGCTTTCCATCGCTACGCGCGGCTACGTGCTCGAGACCGGCAAGATCACCATGACCGGCACCGGCCAAGAGCTGCTGCACGACGACAACGTCCGCAAAGCCTATCTGGGCGGTTAATCCATTCAACAAAGGGGGCGCTGACCAACCCGGTCAGCGCCCCCTTTTAAGTTGCGGTGAAATAGGGACTGAATACGGGCTCCAGAGGCCAAATGAGTCCCTATTCCACCGCAACTTCATGGGGATGTGTGACAATGCCCGTCGGAAAACATCTGCTGTCTTTGGGGGTCTATCTATGCTGTACGAGTTTTGTGCCGAGAACTTTGAGCGGGTGCCGGCGGCTATCGATGCCGGTGCAAGGCGTATTGAACTGTGCGACAACCTTGCCGTTGGTGGCACCACGCCTTCGGCCGGCGTTATCAGCGCTACGACCAACTATGCACACGAGCACGATGCGCGGGTGATGTGCATGATTCGCCCGCGTGGCGGTGACTTTCATTACAACCAAGACGAGCTGCGCATGATGGAGATGGACCTGGGCCTTGCCGTAAGCGCCGGCGTTGACGGCTTGGTCTTTGGCAGCTGCAAGCCCTGCGCTGGCGGATGGGCGCTCGACGAGCTTACGTTGGGCGCTCTCGTGATGGCCGCGGGCTGCGCGACCGAGGAATGCAAGCGTGAGCCCATCGACATCACCTTCCACATGGCGTTTGATCAGCTCTCGCCCGAGGCTCAGCTCGACGCGATTGACATACTCGCCGACTGCGGCATCACACGCATCCTGACGCATGGTGGCGCTGCCGGTACGCCGATCGAGGACAACTTCGAAAACCTGGCCCGCTTGATCGAGTATGCGGGCGACCGCTTGACCATCCTTCCCGGCGGCGGCATTTCCACGGTCAACCGCGATACCGTGGCGGCGGCACTGGGCGTCTCCGAGCTCCATGGCACCAAGATTGTGCCGCTGGAGGTATAACCCGTGACGCTGGTATTTGACGTTCAGCAGGCGAACGGTAAGCCCGACGACAACCGTCGTCCCGGCACCGCGTGCCCCTTTTGCGATACAGAAGGGCTCACCGACATCATTCGCCGTGATGGCGATTGCATTTGGCTCGAGAATAAGTTCAAGACCCTGCGCGCCACCCGTCAAACCGTGCTGATCGAGTCGGCCGATCACGATGCCGACCTGGTGACCTATGAGCCGGATGAACTCCACCATGTGATGCGGTTTGCCCTGGGTTGCTGGCAGCAGATGATCGATTCACAGCAGTATCGAAGCGTGCTCATGTACAAGAACAAGGGTCCGCTCTCGGGCGGTAGCCTCGTTCATCCGCACATGCAGATTGTGGGTTTGGAGCAGGAAGACGGCTATGCTTCGCTGGCTTCCGCCAATTTCGAAGGCATCAATGTCTGGCAACAGGGGAGGATCTCGGCCAACATCTCAACCGAACCCATCATGGGGTTCTTTGAGATCAACGTTTCAGCCCCGCAGGGAATCGCCGCCAGCGATGACACGAGAGATCAAGCCGAGGCGGATCTCTTCGCCGATGCAATCCAGGTAGCTCTGCGCTATATCCTGAACGAGCACCACGGTGGTCGCGCAGAGTCGTATAACCTGTTCTTCTATCACCTGGGCGGTCGGACCATTGCCAAGGCGCTGCCGCGTTGGGTGGTTTCGCCCTACTTTGTCGGCTATCGTTTGGCCCAGGTCAATGCTGAGACAACGCTCGATATCGATGCTGAGCGCCTGCGTGCGCATCTGGAAACGCTCGTATAGCAAGACTAACACCCGCGTAATGCGGACAGTCTAGCGTGCCATGGCGTCGCGGCCGGCTTCGACGCGCTTGCGCTGGGCGGCGCGCTCCTCGCCGGTCAGACGCTCAAAGAGATGCCCGATAAGCGAGGCGAGTACCTGCTGAAACAGCGTTCCGCACATGACGGGAAACACGACTTCGCCCGGAAAGTACTGCGTGGCGATGACGGCGCCCGAAGAGATGTTACGCATGCCGCAGGTAAAGCACATGGTGGTCGTCTCGCTATATGGCAGATGCAGCGCATGGGCGACCAGAAAACCGACGACAAAGCCACTGATGGCGAAGACCAAAATAAAGAGGGCGACTTCCAGGCGCACCGCGTTCATGTGCAGCACGTACTCGCTCATGGCGGTGGAGTTGGAGGCGATAACGCCCATCATCATGAATTTGCAGGCGGGCGAGAGCACGGGGGAGAGCTTCTCGTGTCCCCATCCACGCGTGAGCTCGTTGATCACGATGCCGAGCACGGCGGGGATGGCGATCATAAAGGCCATGTCTTGCATCATGCTCGGCACATCGATCGAGACGGTGGCACCCAGCAAGAGCTTAAGCGTGAGCGGAATCGTCACAGGGGAGATAACCGAGGACGTCAGGATGATGGTGAGCGCGAGCGGGCCGTTGCCGCCGAACATGCTGATCCACATAAAAGCGGTGACGGCCACGGGCACGCTGTACTCGAGCACGATGCCGCAGACAAGGTTGGGGTTGGAGCCAAAGAAGAGTGACCCTATGGCATACGCCGCGATGGGAATAAGCACTGCCGAGACCAGCAGCGCCAGAATCAGGTGCAGCGGACGGTGGAACACCTCGGCTACCTGGTGAAAAGTGTTGCTGAGCGCGCCCTGAAACGTCATAAAGGCGAAGAGGGCGGGAACAATGGGCTTGAGCACGCCGATCTGCTGGGGAAAGAGCACGCCGAGCGCCACGCAAATCGGAACGATGATCTGCATATGCCCCGCGAGGAACTTTCCCAGTCCAGCCCATTGCTTCATATGTCCCGTGACTCCCTTTATCCGCGAACTCGTTTGTATGGATATGCTAGACGCTCGTATGCGTCCGTGCGGCTGAAACGCTCGATTATTTCGAGACCATTACCGCCATCGTTTGCCGAAACCGCGGCGCACCGCGGCGTTTTGCGTCCGCGCTGCACGGTATAATAAATCCGTTCAACAGATCTGCCTGCCGAAGCGGGCATACACAGAGGACTCATCGCTATGAACCGTGAGAGGTATCGCGGCGACCTGCCCCTATCGGGGGTGGGTGCCTATGTCATCGCTTAAGACGACGCATCGCTGGGCGGTCGCTCAGCAAAACCCCGAGCTCGAAAAGGAGCTTTCGGCTGGTCTGGGCATTCCCGGGCTGGTGGCGCGCATTATGGTCGCGCACGGCATTGGCTCCATCAAAGAGGGCCAATTGTTTTTGACGCCTTCGCTCGATCGCGACTGGGCCGACCCACTCATTATCCCGGGCATGTCGGTCGTCGCCGACCGCGTCGAGCGTGCTATTCGCAACCACGAGCACATTGCAGTCTTTGGCGATTTTGACGTTGACGGTATTACGTCGACCTGCCTGTTGACCGAGGCGCTGCGCACGTTTGGCGCCGATGTTACGCCGTTTATTCCGCATCGCTTTGATGAGGGCTACGGTCTTTCGCGCGCGGCGCTCGACCGCGTTAACGAGCTCGCTCGCCCCCAGCTGATCGTGACCGTCGATAACGGCATTGCCGCCAAGGAAGAGGTTTCCTATCTGGAGAGCCTGGGGATCGATTTGGTGGTCACGGACCATCACGAGCCCTCCGACCAGGTGCCGCAGGGTGTGCCCCTGACTGACCCCAAGCTCGAGGACGAGGGCCCCTCGCGTGAGCTTGCCGGTGCTGGTGTGGCGCTCAAGCTGGTGCAAGTCCTGGGTGAGCGCCTGGGCAAGCCGTCGTATTGGCGTTCGCTAATCGAGGTCGCGGCGCTGGGCACCGTGTCCGACATGATGCCGCTCACGCCCGAGAACCGCGCGCTGGTTGCCGAGGGCATCCAGCAGATGCGCGTAACCGCTCGCCCCGGCTATATCGCGCTTGCCGCGCTCGCCAAGGCGGACCTTTCTACCATTACGGCCGACGGCCTGTCGTTTTCGCTCATCCCTCGTCTGAATGCTGCCGGCCGCATGGCTGATCCCAAGCTGGCGCTCGACCTGCTGCTTGCCCGCGATCCCATCGAAGCAAGCGCACTGGCGGCTGAGCTCGAGGAAATCAACCGCCAGCGCCGTGAGATCGAGGCGGAGCTCACGCGCGATGCCATGGCAAAGGTCGAGGAGGCCTATGACGGCGGACGCGCGATCGTCGTGGGCGGCGAAGGCTGGCACGAGGGCGTCAAGGGCATCGTGGCAAGCCGTCTGACCAACCGCTACCACGTGCCGGCGCTGCTGTTCTCGATCGAGGACGGTATCGCGCGCGGCTCTGGTCGCTCGGTGGGCAAAGTTAACCTGTTTGACGCCGTCGAGCGCTGTTCCGACCTGCTGATTCGTCGCGGCGGACATGCCGGTGCGGTGGGAGTGACCATCGAGGCATCCAAGCTCGATGAATTCCGTCGTCGCCTTTCCGCCGTGCTATCGGAGATTCCCGCCGAGGACTTTGAAGACATCGACGAGGTTGCCGCCACGGTCGACCTTTCCGAGCTGAATATTGAGACTATAGAGCAGATTTCCCGTCTTGAGCCGTTTGGCCAGGGCAACAAGGTGCCGCTGCTGGCCGCCGAGGGCGTGACGATGTGCGATCGCGCCGTGGTGGGCAAAACCGGCGAGCACATGCGCTTTGTGGCGACCGATGGCGCCGCGAGTGTGCCGGCCATTATGTTCCGCGTGCCGCAAATCGATAAGCTCATCAACTGCGATAGCGCTGTCGACTTGGTGTTCGAGGCCGTTGCCGAGCATTGGCAGGGGCGTGTGAAGCCCAAGCTCATGATCAAGGATGTTCTGGTCCGCGATACCATGCTGCCCAGCGTCGACGATCCGGCATGCGAGCTTCGTCGTGGCGTGCAGCCGGCGGATTCCGGCCTGCGCCTGGAGTCGCGCAAGCGCGAGACGCTCGCCCAGCTTTCCTATACCGAGCTCACGCGCTCGCTTATCCATAGCTTTATAGGCTCGAACCAGCCGCACCGCGCGCAGGTCGAGGCGCTCGATGCCCTGGCCGATCACCAAAGTGTTCTGGCCGTTATGGGAACGGGACGCGGCAAGTCGCTCATCTTCCATGTGCATGCCGCGCGCGAGGCGGTTCTTCGCGGGCGTGCGAGCATCTTTGTCTATCCGCTGCGCGCGCTCGTTGCCGACCAGGCCTATCACCTCTCGTCGACGATGGCCGCGCTCGGCATTGGCGTCGGCGTGTTGACCGGCGAGACCGTGGAGGCGGCGCGCGATGACGTGTTCGCCGGCCTGGCTTCGGGCCGCACCGGTATCGTGCTCACGACGCCCGAGTTCCTGTCTATCCACCGTGACCGCTTCGCGCGTTCGGGCCGCATCGGCTTTGTCGTTATCGATGAGGCGCACCACGCCGGCCTTGCCAAGGGCGGCGACCGTAGCGCCTATCTCGACATGCCCGATATCCTCAAAGCCCTGGGCGACCCGGTCGTTATGGCTGCGACGGCCACCGCGACGGCTCCGGTCGTGGCCGAGCTTGCCCGCATGTTGCCGATCACTCGCACGGTGGTCGACGAGACGGTGCGCGAGAACCTGCAGCTCGAGGACGACCGCGACCTTGCGAGCCGCGAGAACCGTTTAGTGTCGATCGTGGCGACGGGGGAGAAGACCGTCATTTACGTCAATTCGCGTGATCAGTCCGTGGCGCTTGCCAAGACACTACGCAAACGCGTTCCCGACTGTGCGACCCGTATCGCGTTCTATAACGCTGGCCTTACGCGCACCGACCGCCATCGCGTAGAAGAAGCGTTTCGAGACGGCAGCCTCAGCTGCATCGTTTCGACCTCCGCCTTTGGCGAGGGTGTCAACCTGCCCGATATCCGCCATGTCGTGCTCTACCACATGCCGTTTGGCGCCATCGAGTTCAACCAGATGAGCGGACGTGCCGGCCGCGACGGCCAGCCCGCCGTAATCCATCTGCTCTATTCGTCGCGCGACGCCCGCATTAACGAGCGCCTGCTCGACTGCTATGCGCCCGAGCGCGACGAGCTCGTCACGCTCTATCGCGCGCTGCAGACCATGTGGCGCTCCAACCGCGGCAAAACCGGGGACGATTCCTTTAGCGCGAGCGATATCGACATCGCGCAGATGTGCCTTGCCATCGATGCTCGCACGCCGGTCGACGAGCGCTCGGTGGAAAGCGGCCTGGGAATCTTCGAAGAGCTTGGTTTTTGTCGCGTTTCGGGGTTTGACGACACTCGTCGTATCGCGATGGCCGAAAACCCCGGCCGCGTGCAATTGAGCAGGTCAATTCGCTATTTGGAGGGCTTGCGCTCGCGCATGGAGTTTTCGGCTTTCCGGAGCTGGGCGCTCGATTCGTGCGCTTCTGATATGCTAGCCAAAGTTAACCGCCCGATCGTACCGCGGGCCTAGGGGAAGGGGACCTCGATGGATGCCGCAGCCCGTACCGCCCATGATTCCACCCTCCAGCCGTTTTCGGAGATGGAGCACTATAAGCATGCCGATGAGCTGCCGCCCGAGATTATGGCGGACAGCTACGACAAGCTGGAGCGCCTGTGCCTCAAATATATGAATGAGGACGACTTTTCTAAGGTTGAGCAGGCCTACTGCTTTGCCGCCGAGAAGCACTGCAACCAAAAGCGCCGCTCGGGCGAGATGTACATTAACCATCCCGTCGAGGTTGCCATCATTTTGGCCGATCTCAAGATGGACTGCGATGTGGTGTGCGCCGCGCTGCTGCACGATACCGTCGAGGATACCGAGACTTCTCTTGCCGATGTTTCCGGCCTGTTTGGCGATACGGTGGCCGAGCTCGTCGATGGCGTGACCAAGCTCACCAACATCGAAGTCGACAGCATGGACGAGAAGCAGGCGCTCACGCTGCGCAAGATGTTCCTCGCCATGTCCAAGGACATTCGCGTCATCATCGTTAAACTTGCCGACCGTCTGCACAACATGCGAACGCTGGCAGCCCTGCGCGAGGATCGTCGCCTGTTTAAGGCTCGCGAGACCATGGACGTGTACGCGCCCTTGGCCGACCGCCTGGGCATGAGCTCTATTAAGTGGGAGCTCGAGGACCTGTCCTTCTTCTACCTGGAGCCCGATGCCTACCAGCGCATCGCGCGCATGGTGGCTGAGTCGCGCGAGGTCCGCGAGCGCTACCTTGCCGAGACCATCAAGACGCTTACCGATGAGCTCAACCGCATTGGTCTGGAGGACTTCCAGATCAACGGCCGCTCCAAGCACTATTGGTCCATCTACCAAAAGATGAAGCGCAAGGGCAAGGAGTTCTCCGAGATCTACGACCTGGTGGCGCTGCGCGTAATTACCCATTCGGTGCGCGATTGCTACTCCACGCTCGGTGCGGTGCATACGCTGTGGCACCCCATGCCTGGTCGCTTTAAAGACTATATCGCCATGCCCAAGGTCAATAACTACCAGTCGCTCCACACGACGGTCATCGGCCCTACGGCTCGTCCGCTCGAGATTCAGATTCGAACCTACGAGATGCATGAGCAGGCCGAGTACGGCATTGCCGCCCACTGGCTATATAAGAAGTCGGGCGGATCGTCTGCTTCCAAGACCAATGACGCTCAACGTTTGGACGACCAGATCAACTGGCTCAAGCATTCGCTCGATTGGGCAGCTTCCGACGAGATTACCGATGCCAAGGAATACCTGCACTCGCTGAAGGTCGATCTGTTCGATCAGGAGATCTTTGTCTTCACGCCCAAAGGCGAGGTCATGGCGCTTCGTGCTGGCTCCACGCCGCTCGACTTTGCCTATGCCGTTCATACCGAGGTGGGAAACCATTGCGTCGGCGCCAAAATCAACGGTGCGGTGGCTCCGCTCACGCACGAGATCAAGACGGGCGACCGCGTTGAAATCCTGACTAACAAGAGTTCCAAGCCGTCGCGCGATTGGCTCAAGATCGTTAAGACACCTTCCGCCAAGTCAAAGATCCGCCGCTATTTTGCCGCTGCGACCAAGGACGACGACGCTGCCGCCGGTCGCGATATGCTGGCCAAGGACCTGCGTAAGCGTGGCTATGGCATTTCTACGCCGCGTTCGACGCGTGCACTCAACGCCGTGGCGGAGCAGTTTAACTTCAAGCAGCTCGAGGACCTGTTTGCCGCCGTCGGCGCCGGCAAGGTTGCCCCGCGCGCTGTGGGCAATAAGGTCGAGCAAATCTTGGACCCCAAGCCCGAGGAACAGCTCACCAAGGCCGAGGCTATCGCCGAGGTCGTGAAGCAGCCCGCTCGCGGCTCCAACCGCAAGCCGCAAAAGCGCGGCAAGAGCGCCAGTAACGGCATTATCGTCAAGGGCGAGAGCAACAGCGGCCTGCTGGTCCGTCTGGCTCATTGCTGCAACCCCGTGACGGGTGACGACATCGTCGGCTTCATCACGCGCGGTCGTGGCGTTTCGGTGCATCGCGCCAACTGCCCCAACGTCAAGGGTCTTATGGAACATCCCGAGCGCATGATCGATGTGGAGTGGGACGGCGCTGCCGACACCCTCTTCCAGGTCGAGATCGTGGTCGAGTGCCTGGACCGCATGGGCCTGCTCAAGGATGTCACCATTGCCATTGGCGATGCGGGCGGCAATATCCTTTCTGCCGCCACATCGACCAACCGCGAGGGTATTGCAACCCTGCGCTTCATGGTCGAGATCTCGGACGCGAGCGGTCTGGATCCGCTGCTGGCTTCCATCAGCAGTGTCGATTCGGTCTACGACGCTCGCCGTCTTATGCCCGGCGAAGGCGGAGCTCAGCTCAAACGCCGTGTGTAGGTGCGAGAGCCTCTCAGCATCATAGATATTGGTTACGTTCGAGGCATCGTTTGGTGCCTCGAACGTATTTTAGAAGGAGGGTATGCGCATGGGCGATATGACTTTGGACCTGACACCCCGAGGTGCGGCTTCGATTGAGACACTCGTCAACGGCCCGATTCAGACCAACAGCTACGCCGTGATTTCGAATGACGAGTGCTTAATCGTCGATCCGGCGTGGGAGGGCGAGCGTCTTGTGGAGCATATCCGCACCGCGCATCCCGAGGTGCGCGTACTCGGCTCTGTCTGCACGCACGGTCATGCCGACCATGTTGGCGGGGTTGCCGGGGTTCGAGCTGTCGTTGGCGACAGCGCACTATATGAGTTGTGCGCTAAGGACGTGACGGTACCTCGCGCAAATATCGAGGAGCAGCGCGCCATGTGGGGTATCGAGACGCCCGATCCGGGTGAGCCGACGCGCTTGCTTGCCGAGGGCGATACAATCGAGGTGGGCGACGTCTGTCTGCAGGTGATCGAGACGCCGGGGCATACGCCGGGCGGCATCGTCCTGTTCGCCGCGACCGAGCAGGGGAACATCGCCTTTGTGGGCGACACGCTTTTCCCGGGCAGTCACGGTCGTACCGATCTTTCCGGCGGTGACGAGGCGGCGATTATGCGCTCGCTCTCCAAACTTGCCAAGACGCTTCCGCCCGATACCGTTTGCTTGACGGGCCATGGCGATTCGACCACGATGGCGCGCGAACTTATGCAGAACCCGTTTATGCAGATGTAGGCTCGAAGCCGT
>JAUUSS010000034.1 GCA_030841765.1 Collinsella aerofaciens
TCGCACGGAGAGCACATTAAGTGCTCTCCGGCTCGTGCGGAACTCGCGATCGACCTTATATGTCTGCCGCCCGGCGGCGGGGCTCCCGCATAACGGGACCTCGGTTGAGTTCTATCCCGGTTGCAGTTGCTTCGCTCCTGCACCACTTGGCTGGTGCGGCGGTTTGGCGTTGGATCGGTTCTTTCTGATATATGCTTGTTGCGGCTCTTCTTTTGGGAGGAGTCGCTTTTTTGTTGCTAGGAGGTTGGCCCGTGGTTGATGGGGAGAATCGTTCTGAGCTGCTTTCCACAGATTGGAACCAGGAGTGGATGCGTCTGCAAGCTGATCGGCGGCGAGCTGATGACTCTTTTGAGTGGGATAAGCGGGCTCGGCATTTTCGGCCGCTTGAGACTGCTTCGTATGCTCGGGATTTTATGAAGCTGTTAGCGCTTGAGCCTGGTGAGTCGGTGCTTGATATGGGGTGTGGGGCTGGGTCGATTGCTATTCCGCTTGCTCAGGCTGGGCATCCTGTGATTGCTGCTGACTTTTCCCCTGCCATGTTGGGCACGCTTGATGCTGGCATTGAGTACTATGGGCTCGAGGATCGCATTGCACCGCTTGAGCTTGCTTGGGATGATGACTGGGATTTGGTTGGACCGGTCGCGAAAGCGGTAGATGTTGCCTTTGCCAGTCGCTCTGTCACCACGACCAACCTAAAAGGCGCGCTTGCCAAGCTTGATCGAACGGCTCGTCGGCGTTGTGCTGTCACGATGGTCGCCAACTCCAGCCCGCGCTATGACCTGCACCTGATGAACGCCATCGGTGCCTCGGTTACCTGCAGTAATGGCTTTGTGTATGCCTTTAACATCCTCATTCAGATGGGTGCCCTGCCGCAGGTTACGTACTTTGAATCGCCTCGTCGCGATACCTTCGATAGCCTTGAGGCAGGCGTGGCGGACTTCTCCCGCATGCTCGAGCACGGTAACGAGGATAAGATTGACCGACTACGCGACTACGTCGCTCAGCATATGATTGAGAATCCCCATGCCGGCGAGCCAGGGTCCAAGGGCGTGCCGCAGGGGCGTTACATGCTCGACCACGTCCGCAAGGTCCGTTGGGCGTTTATTGCATGGGAGCCGGTCTCTTCGGGCCGTCCATAGACCGCTTTCGGCCGCCGTACACGTCCGCCTGTAACCCGCGCTGTTCTCCCGCTCGGCATCCGCATTCTTTTTGAACTGGGCAAACATGCCCCACACCGCGCCGTTCCTGCGCTATCGTGGGACAGCTCACGTAGATTAAGGCCCCATCGCGGGGCGCCCCATAACATAGAAAGCGAGAACCCATGGCACTGACAGGAGCCCAGGTCAAGCAGCTTCGCAGCATGGCCCATCACCTCAACCCCGCCATCATCATCGGCAAGTCCGACATCAACGAGGGCACCGTCGAGCAGACGGTCGCCTACCTGGAGAAGCACGAGCTCGTTAAGTGCTCCGTACTCGACGGTTCCAGCCTTTCCGCCCGCGAGGCCGCCGAAGAGCTCGCCGACCGCTGCCATGCCGAGGTCGTCCAGGTTATCGGCCGCAAGTTCTCGCTGTATCGCGAGTCCTCGCGCAAGGACATCGAGAAGATTAAGCTCGTCTAAGAGCCAACGATCCGGCGAGCCAATATACATCAAACTTGCGAGCGTCCAAGCAATTCGGACGCTCTTTTTTATCGCTCGACGAGCACGCGGTTAAGCCTGCCCTCCACCAAGCGCTCGTACAGACGCCGCGTCTCGGGCTCGGGCACGCCATTGACCTGCTCCCTCAGGTGATGCATATGCCCACTGTACAGCTCAACGATATCGCGTCGTCGCCCCGCCGCACCGTAGACGCGCATAGCGCAACGCACCATGTCCTCGCGCGCCGTCTCTTGCCGCAACCCCGACTCCACCAGCCATACCGCCGACTGCAGGTCGTTTTCTTCTAGGGCGGCATTCGCGCCCCGAATCATGCAGTCGATATACTTCGATTCCATAATGCGCCGCATACGCAAAAAGTAGGTGGGATTACAGCCATTGGGAACATACAACGGGCCGGCGTAGAGCTGCTCGATCTTAAGGCACAGCTCGATCAGATGGGGTCCGCGCGCACCCGTGCGATTTCCCAAAACTTCGCGGCTTATCTGATCAAACAACCGCACGTCGGTCTTGACGTAATCGCCGTTAAGCCCAATGCACTCGTTTTGGATCAGCACACACGACTTGCCGTCCGGTGTCGGCCCCAAGGCCGAACGCAGGCGCGATATCGTCGAGTACAGATTGTTACGAGCGCTATTGAACTCGGCGTGGGGCCACAGCTCCATAGCCAGCGTCTCGCGGTCGACCAGTGCATCCATGCCCAGCGCAAGCCGCTCGGCAAGCGTCGCCGCTTTCTTGCGGCGCCACATCTTATCCGTGATGGGAAACCCGTCGCGCTCGGCGCGAAACGCCCCAAACATGCGAATCTCGATATGGTCGATGGTATCAACGGCTTCAACCTCGCCGGCCTGGAACAGGCGCTCGCCCTCCCCTTCCAAATCGTCGCGCAGCGAGTACCGCGACAGCTCGCGCACGGGAAGCTTCTTGCGAATCCTGGTCGCCGGCTCGCCCAGACAATGCATGGCAAGGCGCGCAAAGAGCCGATACGATGGCTCTAGAATCCCCGCGCGATTCATGGACATCCAGGCTGCAAGATCGCTATCTCGCCCCGCGCAAGCCAAATGCAGCGCCACCATCCAGGCTTCTGCGCCACCAACCTGCGTCTGGCTTATATCGAGTAACTCCGCTTCCTCGCGCACCGAAACCATCGAGGTGTTACGCAGATACGCCGCGCGCTCCAGCAGCAATGCGTTATCGCGCATGTACGCAATCGACTCCTCGGCAAGTTTGAGCACTTGGACCGCACGGAACTTTGCATTAACCGGCCGTCCCTCTGCCAGCGACTGCCAGCCTTCTAGCAACAGGCCAAACAGCTGAATCTGGTTGTCGCGCATGCGCACGGCAAAACGATCGAGCTCGTTGAACGCCGCGTCGTCGGTTACCGGCAAGCCGGAAAGGAGCCGCCGTGCCGCCAACACCATGCGTACCCAGATAGCCATCGCCTTAAGCCCACGTACGTCGAGCGCCTCCCGCACCACCGTCATCTCGTCGTCGCGCTCGTCGGTTCCCGCAAACGACCCGTCAAAGAGCTCCACCAGCATGCTATCGGCCCGTATAACAATCCCCGCGATGTCGAGCTCGCAGTCATAGGCCTTGCTCGTTTTGAGTTGCTGTAGAACGCCGCCGTCATCTCCCCGCTCGGTCAGGCAGCGCTTGACCTCGATATGCGCAGGCAACATATCGAGTGCGGTATGGGATGTCTCGATTTCTGGCACGGCCAGGTTCGTAGGAAGCCCAAGCCCGTTGTCCCCATAGCAAACAGCCGTCAGTGTCTGGGCCACCCTCCATGAAACAGGGTCTATTTCGCAGGCCGCCCGTTCGCCCCCGCGCTCGATGACCGATGCCATATAGCGAGCGAGCTTTGTATTGGACACGCTGACCGCTGCCAGATATACGCCAAGCGCCTCGGCAGGCGTTGGCTCTGGAGCCGGATCCTCGGCATCGATCGTGCCCAGCGCTGCTCGGCAGATATCGGCCCCGTGCCCCGTCAGAGCCAGATCGACCCCATACTGCCCAGCAAGTTCAAGGACCGCATCACGGTCCAAAAAGGCGTCCGCCAGGCCCATCGCCACATCGCATCTACCCGCCTTAAGCAAAATCCGGGCCGCCCTCGGAACAAGTTCGGGGCGAACCTCGGCCACCAACTTACGCAAGCGCAAGCGTCCGTTATCCTCCGTGCCCAGACACGTAAAACTCCGCTCGGCGGGGTCCAAGCCAAAGATCGGGTAGTCGCGTACGAAGTAGGACTGGTCGACCATCGATAGCCTCACCCCGCAAGCCTCGAGTTCTGCGATATTGCCCTCGCCCATCAAAATCATGAGACATGCCACGCAAAACAGTGCATTATTGTCGAGCGAAGCCAAGTCGACAAGTGCCGCGCCATATACGTTGACAATCTCGTTTTCGAGCAGACCGGCTACGTCGCCTTGGCCATACAGACCCGTCTGCAATGCCGAGACGAGCTCGGGCACACCCTGCGTGAGCTGATAAAAGTCGAGCGATGTGCTAATCGAAAACGCCGATGCCCACGCCGAATACTCATAGGCATGCACCTTGAGCATTTGCGCATTGATCTTAACCGAATCGCCCAGCCCATGAATCAGCTGACGATTTGAAGGACGGCAGGAGATAAAGACCCCTACCCCCATAGCGCGCAGGCCGCGAATCCTGTCAATGAGGTCTTCGGTATCATGCTGATCGAGGTTTGGCACATTATCAATCGCGACAAGGGAATGCGGCTTGTCTTTAAGCTCTTCGGTTACCACCTCGAGCTGCATAAACACCTCGCGTCCAATGGCGCGATCCGCCTCGATAATCCGCACGGGGCCTCGCGTCGGATCGCTTTTTACCTCTTGGGTGTACTGCAGCAGCACCGAGGTTTTCCCAAAGCCATCAGGCGCGTAAAGAACCACGATGCCGGCCTTTCGACCCTTGGCGATAAGCTCATTCAGCAGACGCTCGCGTCGCACCATATAGCCTCCGCCCAGCGGCATCAGTTCGAGGTCGTCTATACTATCCAAATCGTTTACCATGCCCGCTCCTCTACTCGACCGTATGGACACCGTAACCGCAAGACCATACAAGCCGCACCATGAATAGAGCGGTTTTGTGTTTTAGGTTGTCTTTCGGTACGCAAGCGGCAAGTTTTAGTACAGCGAGGGCCGATTGTTATTAATCCCCCGACTAATCGGTCTTTGAGCAGGTAAATGTACTTGTCTGCTTGTCCCATCCCAGTGGCAGTGTAACGCATGCGAACATGGTTCACCCCTGTCATTCAACTCGCCTAGCACCCGCTACCGTCTGCGACCTTTTAGTGGCATTTTTGCATAGAATCTGGTATGGAATGAATCAAGCTGTTGGGCATTCGCCATCCGTCAAGCTTGCAGCAAGATTTTGGTCAAGCATACGACAAGGACAGCAAAAAGGCCCCCGCAAAGCGGAGGCCTTCGGCAAAGCTATGTCGAGGTGACGGGCTCGCGCTACTCGCAGAGCGAAAGGGCGGCCTCGTCGGCAACGACAACGCAGTTGGTGTGCAGCTGCAGGATCGAAGCCGGGCACTCGGGCGTAACCGGACCATAGCACATGTCATGCACGGCCTGAGCCTTGGCCTCGCCGTTGGCGACGACCAGGATCATGCGGGCATACATGATGGTCTGGGTGCCCATGGTGTAGGCCTGACGGGGAACATCGTCGATGCTGTCGAACAGGCGGCTGTTGGCCTGAATGGTGCTCTCGGTGAGGTCGACGCAGTGCGTGCCCTTGGAGAAGTGGTCATCGGGCTCGTTGAAGCCGATGTGGCCGTTGTTGCCAATGCCGAGCAGCTGCAGATCCGGGTAACCGGCGTCGGCGACGATCTTGTCGTACTCAGAGCAGGCAGCGGCGGCGTCGGGGTTGGAACCATCGGGCACATGCGTGTTGTTCAGGTCAATGTTGATGTGATCGAAGAAGTTCTCGCGCATGAAGTAGTGATAGCTCTGGGGATCGTCATGCGAAAGGCCGCGATACTCGTCCAAGTTGTAGGTGCTGACCTCGGCAAAGTCGACGTCGCCCTTCTTGTACCAAGCAGCGAGCTGCTTGTAGGCACCGATCGGGGTGGAGCCGGTGGCAAGGCCCAGCACACAGTCGGGCTTGAGGATAACCTGCGCCGAAATGATATTGGCGGCCTTGCGGCTCATATCCTCGTAGTCTTTAGCTTTAATGATCTTCATTACGCGTCCTTTCTCGTACAAGAGAGGCAAGGCTCCCCTTACAAGCACTTGCCCGCGGCCCGCGTCGGCCGCAACCAACGTGTGCGGCCACCAGGGCGAGGTCGCGTAATATATGTGTCTCGTGTCTAACCGCGTCGAGGCCCCTGCCCGTCCACGGTGACCCAAAGCTGTTTAGCTTCGGACAATCCCCATCTTGCCACGGAGGGCGCCCTCTTTCAAGGGCGCCCTCCGTAAACGTGATTGAATTGTAGGCTAAAGGCCAAGCGGAGCGACTAGCGCTCGCGAGCAACGATGAGCTGGTCCATCTCCTCGACATGCTCGCCAACGGAGCCCTTGATGCTCGAGAACTCAACAGAGTTGCACACCAAGATGGGAACCGTCACATCGTAACCCTCGGCAGCAATTGCCTCGCGATCGAACTCGATGAGCACGTCGCCCTTATGGACGACATCACCCACCTGTGCATGCACGCTAAAATGCTTGCCCTCAAGCTGGACAGTGTCCAAACCAACATGGATGAGCACGTCTAGACCATCGACCGTGTTGAGCGCAACGGCGTGACCCGTGGGAAAAATGGCCTCGACCTTGGCGTCTGCCGGCGCAATCACACGCGTGCCGGTAGGCTGAATCGCCACGCCCTGGCCCAAAAGGCCGGTAGCAAACGTCTGGTCTTTGACCTCGGATAACGGAATGACGTCGCCCGAGATGGGAGCATCCAGCGTAAGGACTCGACCACGCATACCAAAAGACCTCAGGACTTTAGTGAACATGCTCCCCCTCGGACATACCAATCAATCAAAATAACCTTATCAGTTTACCACTTGGCAACGGTTTTTGACCATTAGGGAAGTTCGCGCTTGACAACCTCGACGATGTCGTCGACAACGCGCTGGGTTAGCTCGTGCGTCTCGGCCTCGGCCATCACGCGGACCAGCGGCTCGGTACCGCTCGGGCGCACCAGAATGCGGCCGCGGCCGTCAAGCTCCTTCTCGGCAGCAGCGACGGCGTCCCAAATGGGCTGGCAATCGTCCAGACCAGCCTTGTTGTCCGAATGCACGTTGACGAGTACCTGCGGGTACTTCTTCATGATGCCGGCAAGATCGGTGAGGGTACGACCGGTGCGCTTGAGCACGGCCAGCAGCTGCAGAGCCGTCACCAAGCCGTCACCGGTGGTGTTGTGCTCCAGGAAGATGATGTGCCCGGACTGTTCGCCGCCGATGACGGCGCCGTCCGCGAGCATGCGCTCAAGAACATAACGGTCGCCCACGGCGGTCTGAACCATCTCGAAGCCCTGCTCCTTCATAGCGATGGAGAAGCCAAGGTTGCACATGACGGTCGAGACGATCTCGGAGTTGGCGAGCTTGCCGCGAGCGGCGAGGTCAGAACCGCAGATAGCCAGGATGTAGTCGCCATCGATCTCGTTGCCCTCGCTGTCCACGAACAGTACGCGGTCGGCGTCGCCGTCGTGGGCCAGACCGATGTCAGCATGGGTGCGCAGCACGAGCTCGCGCAGGGGCTCGAGGTGCGTAGAGCCGCACTCGACATTGATGTCGGTGCCGCAATAATCGGTGTTGATGGCATGAACCGTGGCACCCAGGCGCTGCAGCGCGGCGGGCGTAGTCTGGCAAGAAGCGCCATGGCCGCAGTCGACGGCAACGACTAGGCCATCGAGCCTCAGGCCATCGAGCGTATCGATGGCGTGGTCGACGTATGCCTTGCGAGCATCCTTCATCTTGATGATGTGGCCCACACCGGCGCCAGTCGGCAGCGTGTCAGCAGCCATGGCCTCCTCGGACATGACCCAGGCACTGATCTCCTCCTCGACGGCGTCGGGAAGCTTCATGCCCTTGCGGCTAAAGAACTTGATGCCGTTGAACTCCGGCGGATTGTGCGAAGCGGAAATGACGATGCCGCCATCGAGCTCATTCTGAACGGTGAGCAGCGCCACAGCCGGCGTAGGGATAACGCCGCAGCAGTGCGGACGGCCGCCCTCGGCCATGATACCGGCGGTCAGAGCGCTCTCGAGCATGGTGCCCGAAAGACGCGTGTCGCGACCGATGCAGATATCCGGACCAAGGAACTTGGTCGCCGCGCGGCCCAGGCGAAACGCGAGATCGCACGAGAGGTCGGCATTGGCGACGCCACGAACGCCGTCGGTACCGAAGATGTTCTGGGGCATAGGATTGCTCCTTCCCTAGCGGGCGATATGCAACCGCCCACCCTAGTCGAAAAAGAAAAGCGGGACCCGCCGAGGAATCGGCAGGCCCCGCTTGTACATTGTATCTCGTAAGGAGATAAAACCTTAGCGCTTGGAGAACTGGGGAGCGCGGCGGGCCTTCTTGAGGCCGTACTTCTTGCGCTCGACCACGCGAGCATCGCGCGTAAGGAAACCGGCCTTCTTGAGGTCAGCACGGTAGTCGCCAGCGTTCAGAAGAGCGCGAGCGATGCCCAGGCGCAGAGCGCCGGACTGACCGGAGATGCCGCCGCCATCGCACAGAGCGATAACGTCGAACTGACCGGCGGTGTCGGTCACCTTGAAGGGAGCAAGGGCGTTCTCAACGAGCTGATGACGGCCGAAATACTGCTCGGCGTCACGCTTGTTGATAGTCACCTTACCGGTGCCGGGGACGAGACGGACGCGGGCGACGGCGTTCTTACGACGGCCGGTACCCTGGTAGACAACGGTGTTCTCAGCCATCTTTAAGCCTCCAGCTCAATCTTCGTGGGGTTCTGGGCAGCGTGCGGATGCTCGGCACCAGCGTAGACCTTAAGCTTGGTCATCTGGGCACGGCCGAGGGTGGTCTTGGGCAGCATGCCGCGAACGGCGCGCTCGATGACCTTCTCCGGGTGCTTCTCCATAGCCTGGCGGAAGCTCTCAGCCTTGAGGCCGCCGTTGTAGCCGCTGTGGCGATAATAGGTCTTCGTGTCGGCCTTGTTACCGGTAAGCTGGACCTTATCGGCGTTGATGACGACAACGAAGTCGCCGCAGTCGCTGTTGGGCGTGAACTGGGGCTTGTTCTTACCGCGCAGGATCATTGCGATCTGGGTGGCAAGACGGCCCAGGACAGCACCATCGGCGTCGACGAGAACCCAGTTGCGCTGGACCTCGCCCTGCTTGGCGTAGTGAGTCGATTTCGAAATCACTTAGACTCCTCCATGTACAGTACGTGTTGTTACAGAGATTCACGGGGCTCTGCAAGTAACCCGTCCATATTACCCCGCTCGCCGCCCGAGTCAACAGGTATTTTGGCTCCGACCAGAGTTTCTGCACATGTCGTCCACGGGCCGTAGTGTTGCGGCGCTAGCGCTCGACGAATGCCTCGATGTCGGCCAGCAAGCGCTTTGCCTCCTGGCGACCCTGAATATACAGGTCGAGCAGCTTTGCCGGATCGTGCTCAACATGGCCGACCTCGACCGGCTTTTGCGGAGCGACGACCAGCGCACGGCCCTCACGCTCGTACTTCCACAGGTGCATACGCTGGATGTTGTAGCGGTCATGGCGCGTCTCGATGGCCTCGAGCAGGTAGGGGTAGTCGGCATAGCGCGCACGCGCTGCCGGCATAAACTCGTAAGGCTTTTTCTCGTACGAGCGGTCCTGCGTGACGATGACGACCGCGCGATCGAAGCCCGCCTCCTCGAGCACATGCTCGATAGGAACCGAATCCGCCACGCCGCCGTCGACGTATTTGTGCCCGTCGATCTCGACCGGCGGCGTCACCAGCGGCAACGAGGTCGAAGCACGCACGGCGTCGAGATCGAGCACAGCGCTTTTGACCGGCAGGTAGGCAGCGGTTCCAAAGAGCATGTCCGTCGCGACGGCATACATCTCGATGGGGCTGACGTCGAACGTCTCGTTGTCAAAGGGGTCCAGACGGTCTTGAACGTCGTTGAAGATAAAGTCGTAGCCCACGATAGAGCCCGTGGACGCAAACGACGCCGCGCCCATGTAGCGGCTGTCGTTGCAAAAGGTCAAATTGACTCGGTTGGTGCGGCCGATCTGGTGCGACTTGTAGTTGACGCCGTTGAGGGCGCCGGCCGACACGCCGTACACCGCCGGGATCTCGACGCCGGCCTCCATGAGGACGTCGAGCACGCCGGCGGTAAACTGCCCGCGAAAACTACCGCCCTCCAAGACGAGCGCGACCTTGCCGGCGTTCTTTGCCTTATCTTCTGCAGTCATGTTGACCTCCTGCGATTGCGTTTTGGCTTTCTTCTACCCAGTTTTGGGATGGCGAGCGCGCAGGTTTTGGAGCAGAGTTCGATTCTCCGCGGTACGGGGGGATCCGTTGATGCTGGGCGAGGCCAGCTGAGATTCGATAAACATCGCATCCGTTTTGAGTCGGAAGTTTGCGCGGAGAATCCGCGTATTTGCTTCGCAAATCCGCACCGGCTTCGGTCGGCTGCCGCCGCCCTCGCCCGCGGGCTAAAAACGCTTACGCGTTTTCTTTATGCCCGCGCCCTGCGCAGAGTTCGATTCTCCGCGGTGCGGACTAGAAATAAAAAGGCAGGTAGATACGAATATCTACCTGCCTGTTGCTTATGGTGGAGCTGGCGTTCATTCGGTCGAACACCTCGCCACCTGGACCTATAGCGCCAGGCAGCGACGGATTATCGCCCAAGCCGGCAGAATCGTCAAACGTGAACGCCACACGTAGGCCGTCGTCATCGTCGGGGCCGCCCAGCACCACGCGCGCCACGAACGTGCGCAGAAGCTGCGCGTCGTCCACCTCGGCGGCGGCCATGCCCTCAAGCCAGAACAGCGCGCGGTCGTAGTCAAGGCGGGCGGCCTCAAGGGCCTCGGCCGTGCGCAGCTCGTCCTTGAGGAGCGCCTGCCGCTGCTTCAGCGCGTCTATGCGCTCCTTGCCGCCCGGCGGCGCGATGCCCGACTCGATGGCCGCCCATATGTTGGAGAACGCCGTCTCGATTTTGGCCAGCTCGCCCTTTATGGTCTCGCTCAAGGGCTTCTCGTCGGCGCGCTCCTCCTCGGCGTCGGCCAGCATGCGAGCGATGCGCTCGCGGCTGTCGGCGCTGCCCAGGGCCTCGCGCACGGCGTCGGCCACGCGCTTCTCCACGGCATCGCGGCGCACGGTGCGCCCGCAGCTGCGGCAGCGGTAGTAGTGATAGGGCCTGCCCGACTTGCCCGTGCCGCTGGTGCCGGTCATCAGCCCGCCGTCGCGCCCGTCGTAGAGCTTGCCCGTGAGCGGGAAGTCCCACGCTTCGGTCTTGGCGCGGGGCCTGTGCGAGTCCTCAAGCATCCGTATCACCCTCTCCTCGTCATCCATGGGAACGATGGCGGGCATGCCGCCGGGCACGACCACGCCCGCGTAGCGGTACTCCCCGCCGTTCTCCCGCCGCATCAGTATGCGGCGCACCGTCTGGAAGCGCCACTTGCCGCCGCGCTTGGTGCGGTACGGCTCCCAGGCGCGCACCACGTCGGCCACCGACTTGCCCGACAAGACCATGCGCACGCCCAGGCGGATGGCGGCGGCCTCCTCCTCGTTGACCACGTAGCGCCCGTCCACTATGTCCCAGCCGTAGCGCACGCAGCCGTTGGCCATGCACCGCTCGGCGTTCTTCTGTATGCCGTCGCGTATGCGCTCGCCGTCGAGCGCGCTCTCGTACTCCGCCAGCACCTCCAGCATGCCCAGCTGCAGCACGCCCGCCGAGCCGTCCGAAATGTCCTCGCCCGAGTACAGTATCTCGACGCGGCAGCGGCGCAGCATGATGCGCGCCATGGCCATCTCGTCGCGGTTGCGCATGATTCGGGTAACTTTATATATGACCACGAAATCGAACAGCCCTCGCTTGGCGTCGGCCATCATGCGCTGGAACTCGGCGCGGTCGGTGTTGGTGCCCGTCTGCGCGAAGTCGCAGTACGTGGCCACCACGCGCAGGTCGTTCTCGGCGCAGTAGGCGCGGGACTTCTCCACCTGTATCTCTATGGACTCGCCGCGCTGGTTGTGGCTCGAGAAGCGGGCGTATATCGCCGCGCGCCCGCCCACGGCTACTCCATCTCGTCGGCGGCCTGGAACCACACCACCGTGCCGATCACGCGCACGGGGCCGTCGTCCATGCCGAAAATCATGTCCTCGTAGTCCTCGAAGCTGTCCGCCGACAGCATCAGCTTGGTGCTGCCCTTGTACCAGCGGCGCATGACCGCGCGGTAGTCCTCGGTCTCCACCACGGCGATGGACCCGTTGGCGGGCTGGCGGTCGGGGTCGACCAGCACGTGGCTGCCCTCGGGTATGACGCGGTTCATGCAGTCGCCCTCGACCTCCAGGGCGAACGCGCGCGGGTGCCCGGCGCACACCGAGGCGGGCACCTCAACGCGGTGCGCTATCTCCTCCTCGTCGGCGAGCGCGCCGGCGTGCACGCGCCCGAGCGTGAGCAGCGGCACGGTGGCGCTGCTGGCCACCACGGGCATGGCGCCGGAAGGCAAAACAACGCCATCTGTTCCCTCGTCAATAACCTCGCCTTTACTGATATTGAAATAATCCGCAATGCGCTGAACTGCGCCCATGCGAGGCACTGCTCGCCCGTTTTCCCACTGAGATACGGCCATAGCGGAGACGGCGGCAACTTTGCCGAACTCCTCCTGCGTCATGTCGTGCTGCGTCCTAATCCTTCGGATGTTCTCGGCTATGCTCACGTGTCCTCCTTCCGCTGCGACCGTTAAAATCTTTTTACAGAATATGATAAATCTTCTTAACAGTCACTATATGTTTGGTTATAGTCTTAGGCATACCAAGCAAGGAGGTGATTCGATGGAATTGGTTGATGCGCGCAAGAAGGCACGGTACTCACAGGAGGCCGTGGCTGGCCTTCTCGGCATCTCGCGGCCCACGTACGCAAAGATGGAAAGCAACCCCGATAGCGTGACTATCGAGGACGCCAAAAAACTGGCAAAACTTTTCGGCGTGCGTGTGGCTGATATTTTTTTCGGCAGCAACGATAGTTAAACCTATAGATAGGAGAGAAACCATGACCACCAAGAGCCACCAGCCCGAGTTCGTCGCCGAGATCATCGGCAAAACGCTCGACCACCTCATCGACGACCGCAAGCGCGTGGCCGTCGACTTCGAGCTGGCCGAGAACGTCTGCATGGAGGAGACGCACGACAGCCTCAAGCGCCGAATCACGGCCATGTGGGGCTTCCAGACGAGCAGCATCGAGCTTCTGGAGGCGAGCACGACTTGGTTCGAAATCAGCGGCATGCAGTTCAACGTCTACAGCTCCGTGCAGTTCAGCGTGAACGGCAAGGGCTGGAGCACCGACTTCAAGACCATCGCGCGCGACAGTGCCTACGACGAGAAGGAGTAGGCCATGCTGAACGAGGTGACCGTACGGGGGGGGTTCACCGCCCTCAACGTGAAGAGCGGCAAGTGCGTGCTGCAGTTTGAGCTGGACCCGAAGTTCCGTGACTTCATCCCCAAGCTGGTGGAGTTCACGGGGCAGATGCTCAACATCCACGTGTACGACGACCAGGAGGTGATGTTCGTGGATAGGGACACCGGTGAGGTCGCCCACGAGGACGCCCCGCTGATTCTGCCGGGCGTCGCGGGCGAATGACCCCGATACAGCGCGCCATGTGCGACGAGTGCGCCGCCATGATGCGCGAGTTCTACAAGGACCCAGAGAACGAGAGGAAGTTCCAGGAATGGAAAAGATCAAGGGAAGGAGTGTGCGCGTCGCAGCCGGCAAGCGAAAGACGCGCACCGCAACGGTTCACTTCCGAACCGAGACCAGTGTAACACCCGAGCAGCGCCGCGAGAGGCTGCAGGCCGTTTTCACCGCCCTGTTCGTCTGCGCGTGCATCGCCGCCACATGGGCGCTGGAGGCAACAGTATGGCCGAGGTAGACGCCAAGGCCCAGGCCCTCGTGGCCAAGGCGTGCGGCTGGGTTGCCTCGAACCCCGATACATGGGCGAAGCTGCGCCGCATCTGCTACCGCCTGATGCTGGAGGGCCACGTCATCCAGCGCGACAACGTGTACACCCTGGCGTGCCAGAACGGCATGACCATGAGCGAGGCCAGCGAGTTCAAGCGCGACCACAACCTGTGGAGCGTGCTGTCCCGCTACATGGTGCTGCAGCGCCCCTCCATGCTGGCCGCCGTGAGCTTCCGCCGCACGCCGGTGGACTCCGTGGACCTGGTGGGCACGTGGGAGGCCATCGTGGGCCCAGCCGTTTTCGCCGCCTCCACGCTAACCGAGGCGCAGGGCATCTACGACAGGGGCGCGCGATGAGGTGCACCGTCACGGTCGAGGGCCGAATGCCGAGCCTGAACGACTACATCAGCGCCGAGCGCGCCAACCGCTACAAGGCGGCGGCCATGAAGAAGCGCGAGACGGCGCGCGTGAGGGCGGCGGCCATGCAGCAGCGCGCGCCGCGCTTCGAGCGCCGGGTGACCGTGCGCACCACGTTCTACGAGCCCGACATACGCCGCGACGCCGACAACGTGGGCTTCGCGCGCAAGTTCGTGCTCGACGGCCTGGTGGCGGCGGGCGTAATCAAGGACGACTCCCGCAAGTACGTGGAGCAGTGCCCCGACAGGGTGCTCACCGACAGGGCGCGCCCCCGCGTGGTCGTGGAGGTGAGCGACGAGTGACCCGCCGAGACAAGGGCAGGCCACACAGGGCGTGGCGCAAGGCCGACCTCGACCGCATAGCCGAGCTGGCGGGAAAGGTGCCCGCCCGCGAGATTCGCCGCGAGCTGCGGCTGTCCAAGAACCAGTTGGATAACGCGCGGCGCGTGATCAACGCCAGCGGCGGCCACGTGTCCCTGCGCTGCTACCGCCACCGCCTGGAGCTGTGCCCGTCGTGCGGGTGCCGCAGGGCGACCCTCGGCAAGGACGGCATCTGCGAACCGTGCAGACGCCAGCAGCAGCTTGAGGCCATAGAGGCCCGCATAGCCGAGCTGCTGCCGAGGCTGACCGCAGAGGAGCGCCGCACCTACGAGCGCACCGAGTGCGGCCGAGAGAGCCGCGCCGACCCCATGCCGCAGGCCCCGGACACCTCGGGCATGAGCCGCTACGCCGCCGACAAGGCAGCAGAGGCGCACGACGAGGCCATGGAGCGGTGGCTGTGCCGTTACCTGTACCGCAGGGTCAAGGCGGCGCAGAAGCGCAAGGAGCGCATAGAGAAAAAAGTTCCGAAATCCTGAAAAGTTTTTATCACTTTTAGTTTTCCCAGATAGGAGACCCAAATGCTCACGGAAATCATCAGCAAGACCGTCGCGGACAAGACGGTGGACAGCATCCTGAAGCGCATCGAGCGCGCCGTCCCCGTGCCCGAGCCGGGCGACGGCGGCTTCGACGCCGCCATGCGCCAGGCGTTCAACATGGGGGCCGCCTGCATGGCCGCGCAAATCAAGAACGGCCCCGTGCCCACCAAGCGCATCGCGCTCATGGGCGAGGTGGCCCGCGTGGCGTGCCGCGCCCGCCTGGTGGGCATGGAGTGCCGCGTGGTCGTAGACGAGGAGGCCCGCGCATGCAATCGCTAGAGGAGGTCGCGATCTGCGACGTGTACCCCTACGAGCGCGCCGACGGCGAGCCGATGAACCCGCGCGACTTCACCACCAGGGAGAGCGCCGAGCACATCGCGGGCCTGGCCGCGCAGTTCAAGGCAAACCGCCTCAACCCCGGCCAGCCCGTCATGAAGCCCATCCTGTACAAGGAGGGCGGCATCTACTGGATCATCGACGGCGAGTGCCGCGTGCGCGCCATGAGGGCCATCGGCACCGAGCGTTTCCTCGCCGAGGTCTACGACGACCTGGACGACGCCGAGCTGGCGCGCGTGGAGGCCGCCAAGGCCATGGTGGAGACCGACGCCAAGCTGGGGCTGACCGCCGAGGAGAAGTCGCGCGGCGTGCAGACCATGCTGGCGCTCGACATTCCCGACGAGGAGGTGGCCGTGGCCGCCCGCACCGACGCGGGCACCGTGGCCAAGGCGCGCCGCGCCGCCCGCAGGGTGCAGGACGCCGCCTACGACATGACGCTCGACCGCCTGGCCGCCATCGCCGAGTTCGAGGGCGACGACGAGGCCGTGGCCGAGCTGCGCGACTGCAAGCAGTCCGAATGGCAGCGCGTGTACGCGAGCCTGAAGGCCGAGGCCGAGCAGAGGCGCAACCGCGCCGAGGTGGTGGCGGTGCTTGCCGACGCGGGCGTCGAGTTCGTCGACGAATGCCCCGAGGGCTTCGCCGCATGCCGCACGTTTTCCGACTACCGCCCCGACCTGGCGGCGCTGGACGCCTACGTGGCCGACAACGCGGGCGCGGGGCTTCTGGCCGAGGAGACGTCGTTCGGCGTGACCCTGCTGGCGCCGGTGGCCGAGGGGGCCGACGAGGCCGCACAGGCCGCAGCCCAGCGCAAGGCCGACTTCCAGGCCGCCTACGAGGACGGCGCGAAGGCCCGCCGCGAGTGGCTGGCCGCCCACGCGGGCGACCTCAAGTCGATGCGCCGCACGGCTCTGGCGCTGACCGCATTCGCCATGGAGGCCGAGGCCGTGGAATCGTTCGAGGAGCTGCTGGGCCGACCCATCGACCGCACGCCCACCGAGCTGGCCGTGGCCATGGGCTGGCGGGCAGCGTGGAACATGAGCGGCTGGACGGCCTGGAGCCTCATGGAAGGCGGCAGCTCCGTGTACCTCAACCGAGCGACGGTCGAGAACGTGACCATCATCTACGAGGCCATGAAGGCCGACGGCTACGAGCCGAACGCGGCCGAGACGGAAACCTACGAGGCGTGCATGGCGCGCCTGGGAAGCGAGGAGTAAATGAGCGAAGCAGTTGAGGCCGAGATCATCGAGCCCGAGGAGGCGTCAGAGCTGACCGTGGCGTACTCCCCCGCCGTGATCGAGGCCAACTTCGACGCCCTGGAGGCGCACGTGCGCAGGCTGGTGGCCGACTACGAGGGCGCGACCTACGACATGGGCAAGGACGAGAACGTGAAGGCCGCCAAGCGCGACCGCGCCTACCTCAACGGCATCGCCAAGGAGATAGACGAGCGCCGCAAGGCCGTGAGCCGCGAGTACACGAAGCCCCTGGCCGCGTTCGAGGACAGGTGCAAGGCCGTGGCGGGCATCGCGAAGCAGGCAGCCGACGGCATCAAGGCGCAGCTGGACGAGGCCGAGGAGGAGCGCCAGCTGCGCGCGTATGCCAAGCTGCGGGAGCACTACGAGGAGTTCGCCGGTCTGCTGGCCCCCGTCGTGCCCTATGAGCGTTTCCACGAGAAGCAGTGGACCAACAAGACCTTCGGCGAGGTGAAGGCATTCAAGGCCCTGGAGGCCAAGGTGGAGCGCCTGGCCCAGGACTGGGAAACCCTCAAGGCGCAGTTCCAGGGCGAGCCGTTCTACGACGAGGCCGAGCGCGAGCTGTTCGCCACCCTGGACCTGGGCGCGGCCATAACGGCGGCGCACAAGGCCGAGGAGGAGCGCCGGCGCATCGCCGAGCTGAAGGCGGCCATGGAGCCGGAACCCGTGGAAGAGCCCGACCCCGAACCCGAAGCGGTGCCCGAGCCCGCGGAATGCCAGCCCGCAGAGTTCCCGCAGCCGCTTGAGCAGATGCCCGAGCCGCAGCCCGCGCTCATGCCCGCCCCGGTGCCGCCAGCGCCGCCCGCACCGGCACCCGCGGCCATGGCGGGCGACCCGTGGACGGTCGTGGTGCCGTGCGCCACGCGCGGGCAGATGCAGGGCGTCGCGGCGGCCCTCAAGGCGCAGGGCGTCGTGGGCACCATCATGCACGGCACGGTGGGCCAGGTTTACGAGCGAATGAACGGAGGCTACTAGCATGACCCAGGAACAGCAGCCCATCGACCTCATGGCGGCCGTTGCCCGCGTGCAGCGCGCCGTGGTGGTGCCCAAGGCCAGGTACAACGCTTTCGGCAAGTTCAGCTACCGCAGCTACGAGGACATAGTGGCCGCGCTGAAGGAGCCGTGCGCCAAGGAGGGCCTGGCGTTCTTCATGACCGACGAGCTGGTGCAGATAGGCGACCGCTACTACGTGAAGTCCACGGCGTGCGTGTTCCCCGCCGAGGGCGGCGAGGGCCTGCTGCAGGTGAGCGCCTACGCCCGCGAGGACGAGCACAAGAAGGGCTCGGACGACGCCCAGGTGACCGGCATGGCGTCGAGCTACGCCCGCAAGTACGCGCTGTGCGGCGCGTTCGCCATCGACGGGCAGAACGATCCCGACGCCATGGAGGAGCAGCCCGCGCCCGAGGAGAAGCAGCCGCCCGCAGACGGCCCCTTCACGGCCCACTGCCGCAGCTGCGGGGCGCGCTACCAGTTCGCCAGCATGCCGCAGTACATGGAGTTCGTGGCCAACAGCCCGTGCTGCCCGCGCCCCGACTGGCAGGTGGAGTAGATGCAGGCGCTCACCGAGGAGCTGGACGAGCTGACCGACAGGCTGGAGGCCGAGCTGAAGACCTGCAAGGAGTCGGGCTGCCAGTACGCCGAGAACGAGGCCGAGTACCGCAAGGCCCTGCGCATCGCCATCCTGAACGAGCGCCAGAAGGGCACGCCCGTCACCATCATCGGCGACGTGTGCCGGGGCCAGGAGCAGATAGCGGAGGCCAAGCGCCGCCGCGACTGCTCCGAGGCCATCTACAAGGCCTCGCAGGAGGCCATCAACGTAATCAAGCTGCGTATCCGCATGGTAGACGCGCAGATCACCCGCATCTGGAACAGCGGGGACGTAACCCAAGGAGGGTATCTATGAGCATCAACCGCGTGTGCATATCCGGCAACCTGACCCGCGACCCCGTGCTGCGCTCCACGTCTGGCGGCATGTCCGTGCTGTCCATGGGCGTGGCCGTCAACGACCGCCGCAAGAACCAGCAGACCGGGCAGTGGGAGGACTACCCGAACTTCGTGGACTGCACGCTGTTCGGCACCCGCGGCGAGAAGCTGGCGCAGTACCTCGCCAAAGGCAGCAAGGTGGCCATCGAGGGCAAGCTGCGCTACCGCAGCTGGAACGACCAGCAGACCGGCCAGAAGCGCAGCGCGCTGGAGGTCGTGGTGGACGAGCTGGAGTTCATGAGCAGCCAGCAACAGCAGCAGGGCTACGCGCCGCAGCAGTACGCGCCCCAGGCGGCCCCGCAAGCGCCGCAGGCCCGCACGTACGGCCAGGGACGCCCCGCCCCGGCACCTGCGCCGCAGCAGCCCGCCTACGCGCCACAGCCGGCCACTCAGCAGGTGTACGCGCCACAGCAGCCCGCGCCGCAGCAGCAGGCCATGCCCGATCTGTACGACGAGGATATCCCGTTTTAGGGAAGGCGACGGCGACACTATGGGCATGGTTATACACGACGACTTCTGGGCGGCCGCGCAGGCCATGCCCGAGAAGCAGCGCGCGCCGTTCATCTACGCCATCGTCGAGTACCGGTTTACGGGCAAGGAGCCGCAGGGCAGCCCCGCGTGGCTGCCTACCTTCCTGGTGCTCAAGGGCAGGCTCGACATGGGCGACGAGAAGAGCGAGCGCGCAAGGAAGGCGGCCAACGCCCGCTGGGGCAACAGGCCGGGGAAGGAAGACGCGGTGGACGATGCGGCGGCACGGGCGCAAGCCGATGCGCAAGCACATGCGGGAGCATATGCGGATACAGATGCAGTCGCACATGCGCAAGCAGATGCGGATGCACATGCAGGCGCATCGAGTTGCGGCAATGCAGAGGTTGAGGTTGAGGTTGAGTATATAGATAACCCCTTAATCCCCTTTGACGAAATCGTGCATGCGCTCAACGAGGCAGCCGGCACCCGCTACCGCTCAAGCAGCGCCAAGACCCGCAGGCTGATACACGCCCGCTGGGCCGAGGGCTACCGCCTCCCCGACTTCCTGGCCGTCATCGACACGATGGCAGCCGAGTGGGCGGGCGACCCGAAGATGGCCAAGTACCTGCGGCCCTCCACGCTGTTCTCGCCGAAGTTCGAGGACTACGTGAACCGCGGCCCGAGAACCCGGAAGGAGGCCGACGACTATGCCGAGTACGACTGAGTGCCCCCACTGCGGGGCGCAGCTGGAGGTCCGCTACGTGGTGCTGGCTGGCCGCCGCACCTTCTGCGGCTGGAAGCCGTGCGGCTGCCCGGGTGCCGTGGCGGAGCGCGACGAGCGTTCGCGCCTTGAGGCCAGGGCCAAGGCCGAGGAGGCCGCAGCCAAACGCCGCCGGGCCTACGAGCGGGCCGGAATCAAGCCCCGCTTCATGACAGCCGCCTCCCCCATGGCCGAGGGCATTGCCGCGAAGGTTGAGCAAGGGCGCGGGGCGTACATCTGCGGCCCCGTGGGAACCGGCAAGACCCACCTGGCGAGCGCCGTGGCGCGGCTCCTGGTGGACGGCGGCACCAGCGTGAGGGTGACCGACATGCTGGGCGTGCTGGCCGCCATCAAGGGCACCTACGGCGGCGACGGCACCGAGGACGGCGTGCTGTCCAGGCTCTCCCGCGTGGGGTGCCTGGTGCTGGACGACCTGGGCAAGGAGTCCCCCACCGACTGGACGCTGGGGCAGGTGTTCCGCGTCGTGAACGACAGGTACGAGAACATGAGGCCCGTGGTCGTGACCACGCAGTACGGCAAGGGCGACCTCATACGCCGCCTGGCCAAGAACGGCGACGAGGAGACGGCGGTGGCCATCGTGAGCCGCCTGTCGGAGATGTGCGACAAGTACGAGCTGCAAGGCAAGGACAGGAGGCTATCGAATGGCAAACGTTGACACGCTGCCCGAGATCCTGCGCCCCCTCATGGAGGGGCCGAGCATCGAGACGCCCAGGTGCGCCGTGTGCGGCGCGCCGTGGCCGCTCAACCGCCACCACATCGTGAGGCGCGGGGCGGGCAAGCTGTTCCGCGACGGGCGCGAGGTTCCCAAGCCCACGGTGATGCTGTGCGGCAGCGGCAACGGCAGCGGTTGCCACGGGCTGGCGCACGCCAACCGGCTGCACTTCCGCTGGGTCAGGGCCGAG
>JAUUSS010000035.1 GCA_030841765.1 Collinsella aerofaciens
AAAATGGGAAAAATCTTTTTTGATTTCAATGCTTATCGAATACGCATGCTATGTATAATAAACCTGCTAAGGAGTTTTTCATGCGTATGATTAAGACCATCGACGACATCACTAAAGACGGCAAAGTCGAGTTTGGCGAGGGCTACGAGTTTGTGGACACCGCTGAGGAGGCCGACGCCATCCTGATGCGCTCGACCGACCTGCACGGCTACGAGCTGCCCGAGGGCATCCGCGCCATCGCCCGCTGCGGCGCCGGCGTCAACAACATCCCCGTCGAGGAGTACGCCAAAAAGGGCGTCGTCGTCTTTAACTCCCCCGGTGCCAACAGCAACGCCGTCAAGGAGCTCGTCCTGGGCATGCTGGTGCTCTCGAGCCGTGGCGTGGTGCAGTCGATGAACTGGGTGCGCGACAACGCTGACGATCCCGAGATTCAGGTCGATGCCGAGAAGGCCAAGAAGGCCTTTGTGGGCCGCGAGCTCAAGGGCAAGCGCATCGGCGTTATCGGTCTGGGCAACGTGGGCTCCAAGGTCGCCAACGCCTGCGTCGATCTGGGCATGGATGTCTACGGCTACGATCCGTTCATTTCCGTCGAGCACGCGTGGGTGCTGAGCCGCGAGGTGCAGCGCGTGGGCACGCTCGAGGACCTCTGCCGCGGCTGCGACTACCTCACCGTGCACGTGCCCAGCAAGGCCGACACCATCGGCATGATCAGTACCGAGCAAATCAACCTGCTGGCACCCGACGCCGTGCTCATCAACTACGCGCGCGAGACCACCATTGACGAGGACGCCGTCGACGCCGCCCTGCGCGAGGGCAAGCTTAGCTGGTTTAGCTGCGACTTTGCCACGCCCAAGACCGTCAAGATGCCCAATACGTTTATCACCACGCACTCGGGCGCCGGCACCGGCGAGGCCGAGGCCAACTGCGCCGACATGGCGATCAGCGAGCTCAAGGATTACCTGGAAAACGGCAATATCGCGCACAGCGTCAACTACCCCGCCTGCAGCATGGGCAAGGCGCGCGCCGCGAGCCGCATCGCCTGCCTGCACGCCAACGTGCCCAACATGATCGGCCAGATCACGGCCATTCTCGCCAAGGACAACGCCAACGTGCAGCGTATGACCAACGAGTCCGCTGGCGAGAACGCCTACACCATGTTCGACACCGACGAGCACCTGAACAGCAGCACCATCGAGGCGCTCAAGCAGATTCCGTCGATGTATCGCGTGCGCGTGATCAAGTAGCGTCGGCGCCAAGCCTGCCAGACAGACCACGAAGTCCATTCGGCCCCCGTTTTCACGAAACGGGGGCCGATTTCGTTGCTCCGGCTGGTTTTGAAAATGCTACCCATAATAAGTTTTTTCGGATAATCGACAGTGAGGCCCTAGTCGCTAAGCACAACTGCTTTTACAAACAGCTTTATCAGGGGTTTTAGTAGGTAAAAATCGATCTCTATATGCCAAACTAATGTTGACTGTCCATTTTCCGAAATAACTTGCTCTAGGTAGCACTTTTCAAGCCAATTCCAAGGAGCAATTGAAGGCTATTCGCAACTAAAACCCTAGCTTCCGCGACCGTTTTCCACCCGCGCGGCTACATTCCCGCCCAATCGATAAAAATCTCCTCACGAAGCCGCCGTTCGAGCTCTTGCTGCCGCGGTGTCTTGTCTTTCAACGGCATATCGAGATAGGACATGATGAGTTCCATCACTACATGGAAGGCATCGGAGTCGACCAGCTGACCATAGGTCATCAGAACGACGGGATATCCCATGGCTTGCAGGGCCGTCGTTCGATCGGAGTCCGAGATCTTGGATTCTATGGATCCGTGAATGGCTTTACCTTGGCATTCAACCAGGCACTCTCGGCTGCCGTCCTTATTTGCCAGCAGAATATCGGCGTAGCGCCTATCAAGCCCCGAAATCAGGCGGGCGCTGCGCGTCATGCGAATCTCAACATTATTGGTAAGGCGCAGCCCTTCGCCGCCGCGCAGCCTCGAAAGGCCAAACAGCATCGAAGCTTGGACCTCAAGCGGCGATGCCACAACCCCCGTAATGCATTTCGCGGCACGTGTGAATGATTTAGCACCGCGGAGTCCCTGGATCTTATTGGCGAACTCCGTAAGGTCAGAGAGCTCGATCAAGGGAGGTCGTTTCCACAAGTCCGTTGGATTCCCCGAGGCATCCTTTACGTTTTCCCAGCCCGACCGTGCGTCACCCCACCGGCTCCCATATGCCTGCTCAAGCGCCAACTTTACTTGAGGTGCAATCTTGCACACGGCAAAGGTGCCGCACATCTCAAACATGCACATGATCAGACGCTCGTTTGAAACCGAGGAAGCCAGGGTCAGCAGGGTAAAGAGCGGGGACGCGACATCAAGGCCAAACTCCGTCTGCTGCACGGAGCCAAACGGCCTCTCCCCGTTCCAAACATGTCTGACAATGCGACCGCCCTTACGTCCGCAGCCGCCCTGCGCCAACACATGTAACGGAGTGCGCAGGAAATGCTTGACGAGTGGATGTTCACAAAGGCGCTCCCTGCGCGGATCGTCCGCAGAATCGGGCAGGTCCGGCATTATCGCCAAGACCTGTGGGGGTATCCGGTGATACCGAAAGGCAGATATGTCGCACAGCATGTCGTCCATGGAGAGTACGTACCCACTGCGTCGTTTGTAAACCCGCCCGGACGGCAAACGCGATGGCTCGGCCTGCGAACGGTAAATGCTGCTACGTGCACGTCGCGAATCTGCAGGTGACTTACAATCGGTTTGCAAAGCAAACTGATTCTGAGGTTTCATATGGTTGATGATGACGAGGGCGGCTATCGCCCCTTTGTCGTGCCCGACCACGCCAAGGTCTGGGTCTACATGCGCCTGACGCCGCCGACCGATACGGCCGCCGCGATCAACATGGTCGAGCAGGCCACTGCCACCGCCGAGGCCGCGGTTCCCGGTTGCCATGGCAGTTTCGCCGTGACGGGCGATCGCCCCGCCATCGAGCGCGACCCAGGCTCTCCCTCCTAGCTGCGCTCAAGCGTGTCGCCGATGACGTGACGGACGCAGACACGACCGTCGGCTTCTTTACCGGCTACACCGACACCGCCGTCATTGCCGGCAAGACAGGTAACCACAATTGCATGAGCTACGGCCCCGGCTCGTTGGTGCTCACGCATAAGCCCAACGAGCCGGGGCCCATGCCGATATCGTTCGCTGCCAGAACGTGCTCATCGCGCTTGTCGACAACACGCTCTGGGACGCAAGCGTCCAAGTTGGGGCATAATAAGCCGCGAACAAACCAACTCACGCGTTAGGACCGCCCATGAAAGCACTTCCGTTTCCCTGCATCCGCCTAGCTCAGGACCGCGTGCTCGAGGCGCTGCCGCAGATGGGCGACATCCTAAGCGGCAACGACGCCCTGCGCGGCGCCATTGCCGACGGGCTCATGCTCAAAGATCCGGGCGCGGCGTATTACGTGTACGAATGCTCCGGAGAGCCAGGGCGCGTGACGGGCGTTGTGGCAATTTGCCCGGTCGGCATACTGACGGGCGACGGCGCGACCCCCGCAGATGCGGCCGCAGCCGCCCGTGCAATCGCCGAGCTTAAGGTGCAGCCGCGCCCCGTGTCGCTCGCCTACGAGGCCTCGCCCGTTATGGATATCATCCTCGGTGCCGCCAAAGAAGGCGCGTCGCTCTATGCCGTCACCGACCCCGCCGGCATTACGCACCGCGCGTGGGAGGTCAAGCGCGAGGACGCCGTTGCCGCCATCCGAGCCATGCTCGACCAGGCACCGGAGCCGACGCCGGCAGACGACCCCACCTATGCTGCCGCGCTAGCAGGGGCGGCGCAGCTCCTGGCAGACGAAGCCCGCGCAGCCGGCGCCTACACGGGCAAAGAGCCGTTCAACTTTACCGTTGCCGCGTTATTCCCCGCCGCGCAGGTTGCCGGCGGCGCACCGCAGGTTCCGACGGGTTTGCTGACCCACCAGATCGCACGGTTCTAACAGGGCCTAAACGCCCGGCACAAAGACTCGGCAGCTCGACAAACAAGGGGCGGGGATACATGCGCATGCATCCCCGCCCCTTTCGCATCGAGCAATGATGTCGGCAATCCGCATCGCCACGCCCGCGCTACCCGCGCTGCGGACCCGCTGCCGCCACGAGCGGCTCAAGACCCAGCTCGCGCGCATAATCTTCTTGCGTAAAGACTTCGACCAGTTCAAACGTATCCGTCGCATCGTCAAACGCAAAATGCAGCACCGAGCAGTTGCCCGGAACGCGCTCGCGCTCGTCGGCCGCCGCTCCCCTCACGTGGTCCAAAAATTCCTTGATGGACGAGGCGTGGCTCACCGCGAGCACGCACTCGTGGTCCGGACGTCGCATAAGATCGGTCAACGTCGCCACCATGCGCTCGCGCACCTGCATCTGCCCCTCGCCGCCAAATTGGCGGTAGAAGTCACGCCACGGACGCTCGGGCATGAGCATCACGCGCTCGGCCTCAAAGTCGCCAAAGAACCACTCGCGCAGGCCGTCTAGGCGCTCGTAGGCGAGGCCCGGCCACAGATTGGCGATAGTCTGCTCGGTACGATGCAGCGTCGAGGTGTAGGCGTGATCGGGTTCAACGCCACGCGCGCGCAAGAACATGCCGGCACACGCCGCCTGGTCGCAACCTAGCTGCGTGAGCGGCGAGTCGCTCCAGCCCTGAATAATGCGCTTAAGGTTGAATATCGTCTGTCCATGACGGACCAGATACAGATCTTTATTCATAGGGGGGTCCTTTCGTTTGCTACCAACCCAAGAGCGAAAACGCCCCATCGAAATAACCAAAATGAAGCACGGCGCCGTTGTCGAGCTGTTCTCCCCCGCCGGCCACATACTCAAGAAACTCCTGGCAGGCTGAGCCGTGGGAAACGGCCAGCACGCAGTTGTGCTGCGGTCGGGCCATAATACGAGACAGCGCCGCGACCATACGTGCGCGAAGCTCACTTTCCGACTCGCCACCAAAGGCCACCGGATAATCACCCCAGGGCTGCGACGGCATGTCGCGATTTGATGTGCCCTCCAACGATCCCAAATGCCACTCGCGCAGATCGTCGAGCGGCTCTATGGGAAGGTCCTCGCCAATAATCAGCTCGGCCGTGTGGCGTGCCCGACCCAACGGAGACGAATACACATGGTCAAAGGAGATGCCGCGCGCCTCAAACGCCGCGCGCGTCGCCAGCGCCTGCTCGCGCCCGCGCGCCGTAAGCGGCGAATCGTGCCAACCCTGCAAAATGTTCTGCACATTGAGCTCAGTCTGCCCATGCCGCACCAAATACAGATCTGCCATACGCCCTCCCCTCGTACTACCACAAAGGGGACGGGCACCTTTGTGGTGGTTTACCGCCGGGTCACGCCGCGGCGACGCTCAACTACACCAGTACGTCGGCGAGTGGACGCTTGGGTACGTGGTGTACCTGTGCCTCGTCACGCCAGTAATTAATTGAGCCGTCGGGGTTGGAATCAATTGCATCGATCACCTGTGTCTCGGCGGGAACGCCAAAGACCATGATCAGCTTGACCTCGTACTTGTCGCCGTCAAGTCCCATGACATCAATCGCACGAGGCGGAAAAGCCTTGAACATGCACGCCGCCACCTCGGGCGTAGCGCTGCGGGCGGCGAGCATCATCGTCTGCGCGGCGATACCAGCGTCTGCCTCGGTGATTGGCGCGGCAGGCTTGCCCGGAGCGGGACGCTCGGCAAGGATCGCGATATAGCCGGTCGGGCGCTCGCCCTCGACAGGACCCGACCAATCCTTGAGCGCACCAGCCCATGTGAGCTTTTCAAATAAGCTCGAACACTCCTCGGCGTCGCTCACCACATGAAAACGCAGACGCTGAGCATTAGCGCCGCAGGGAGCCAGGTGCGCCAGCTCTGCCAGCTCAAGCAAAAACTCGCGCGGTACGCGCATGGACTCGTCAAATCGACGGCATGTGCGGGCACGACGGACCAGCGCGTCAAACGATTCCAGACCGAGCTTTTCGCAGCCCTGCTTTGCCATCGATTCGACACTCGACGGTGCCTCGGGAACTGCTTCGTTCATAGGAACCCCCCAATACAAGCCAATTGTTCTTAGGAAATTCTAACCTAATACGCAGGCAATAACGTACAGAGCTGCAATGTTCTACATCTGTTGAATAAAATGTCGCGACACAGGGAACAACGAGAACAAATCGGGACCTTTGGGTTACATTTCGCCCTCCCCGACCCATACGCCGGTGCCTTTAGGCGATACTGGTTGTAACGATTAAGGCTTACGCCACGCGGAAAGGAGACATCATGGGCATCTTTAAGAACGATGACAAGCAATCGAGCGCGTTTGGATTTGACGAGAAAAGCATGGCAGGCAAGGCAATCAAGGCCGTGCGCTGGATCTACGCCGTCACGGGCGTCATCGCGCTGCTTGCCGGCATCGCGCTGCTGTTTGCACCCGCCAAGTCCCTCGTCTTCCTGACGACCGTCCTGGGCTTCTACTTTGTGATCACGGCTGGCGTCAGGCTGTTCACCGCCATTTTTGAGCCGCTGCTGCCCGCCGGCTGGCGCGTCACGAGCATCATCTCCAACCTGATCATCATTCTGGGCGGCGTCATAATCCTGCGCAACCAGGCCTTCTCGACCGCAACGCTCAGCACGCTTGTGGTGGTCGTGGCCGGCTTTGGCTGGATCGTCGAAGGTGTCATGTCGATTCTGGAGTCCGAGCTTTCGTCCAACCGCGCCCTCGCCATCCTGAGCGGTGCGCTCTCCATCATCGCCGGCGTGTTCGTGTTCATCTACCCGCTGTGGTCGGCAAAGATGCTCGTCATCTTTAGCGGCGCCGCGCTCCTGGTGTTTGGCGTGACGCTGGTTATTCGCGCTATCCGCTTTGGTAAGCTGGTGCACTAGATGCCGCGAACGCTGTTTATTGATGCCGACGCCTGCCCGGTCACGCGTGAGTCGATCGACTGCGCGCGGCGGGCGGGCGTCGCCGTGGTTATCGCCGGCAACAGTACGCAGAACCTGGAGCGGCACATTCGCCGCGACGATCCGCGCGATGCCGAGCACGCGCGACGCGGCTTTTGGGTCACGACGCTCGACGTGAGCGTAGGCGCCGATAGCGCCGACTTTGCCATTGTCGAACGTCTGCAGGCGGGCGATGTGGTCGTGACGCAGGACATTGGGCTGGCGAGCATGGTGCTCGGCCGCGATGCCGCCTCCATCGGCGTGCGCGGGCGCGTCTACGATAAGGCGACTATCGATATGCAGCTGTTTATTCGCCACGAGGAAAAGAAGGTGCGCCGCGCCGGAGGACGCACCCGCGGGCCGGCAGCCTTCACCAGTGAAGACCGCGCCCGCTTCAAGCGCAACCTCACCGAGCTGCTGCGCTAACCAAGGCAGATTTTTGGGACATACCTAAAAAATCTGCCTATTTGTTTTGAGCGGTGTGAGCTCTCAGGATCCATGGCTCAACAAAAAACGGGCTTCAAAATGCCATGCGTCGCCGCATTGTGCAAGCGCCGTGCATGGCTATTTTGAAGCCCGTTTTGTTAGGCCCACTTAGAGGCCAAAGGCAGATAGGACGAGGCCCCAGCCAGCGCCGATGACGTACATCATGACCAGGAACACGGCGTTTTCGCGAGCGCTGCGATTGGTGCGGAACAGTACCAGATAACCCACGCCGGCGGAAATGAGCGTACCGGCGAGCATCGGTGCCAGTTGCAGTGCGCCTTCCAGATACAGCTGCGTAATGACCACGCTCGCCGAGCAGTTGGGGATCAGGCCGACAAGCGCCGAACCCAGGACGGCGAGCGTCTCGTTGCCACGCAGGAACTGCTCGATCGCGGACTCGCCAAAGGTCTCGAGCACGGCGACCAGAATCAGCGTCACCAGGAAAATGAATACCGATACCTGTACGGTATGTGAGATGGCGCTGCGGATAATCGACAGGACGGGCGAGCCTTCATGAGAGTGGGAGTGACCGTGGCCATGATGGTGTTCATGCTCCCCCTCATGACCGTGATCATGGTCATGTCCATGTTCGTGCCCATGCCCGTGCTCGTCCTCATCCTCATCTTCATCGCAACCGCAATGGTCGTGCTCGCACAGCTCATGGATGTGGTCGGCGCTCACGCCCGCCTCGGCCACCTCGTCGATGATGTCACCGCCGCTGTGGTCGTCATGCGCGCAGTTAACGTGCGCCGGATTGACAGCGGTTCCCAACACGGTACGACGAATCGCCGCATGCGCGCGGGCGTTGCGACGCAGGCCACGAATGGCAGCATCCACGATAAAGCCCGTGACCAGCGCGATCAGCGCTTTCGAAGCCAAAAGCATCGCCATAGTCTGCACGGGAACCTGCTCGGCAAGTAGCAGCGGCAGCATCTCGTCGGAGGTCGAGAGAAACACCGCCACCAGGGTGCCCAGCGTCACGACGCGACCGGCGTATAGCGTTGCCGCCATGGCCGAAAAGCCGCACTGCGGCACCATGCCCAGCAACGAGCCGGCCACGGGGCCAGCGGCGCCGGCACGCTTGATGGTACCGTTGACGCGATCGCCTGCCACATGCTCGAGCGTCTCGAGGACCAGATATGTCACCAACAAGAACGGCACCAGCGAGAGCGTGTCCTTGCCGGCGTCGAGCAGAATATCAATCAGCAAATCCATGACGGATGGAACCTTTCGTGTCTTTCGGCAGCATTGTAAAAGTCCTAGCGGTCAACTAGGGTATTGTAATTGTCCTAGGCGCGATGCCAATAGTTGCCCATGGTAAACTATCATCTCGCCATAACTCGACAAACCCGAGCCGCACAACGCGGCCCGTCCAAGGAGCAGCATATGAACGTATCGCAAGCACTCGAATACGAGCGCCAGCCGTTTATCCCCATGTTTATCTACGGCGACCACGGCGCCATGGAGTCCGAGCGCCAGAAGGGCGAGGAGGCCCTCAAGGTGCTCGAGACTGAGTACTTTACCGCCGAGGACGACCCCGGCTTCGACTTTGCCACCGTGCGCGACCTAGCCGACCGCAACCGCGACCTGTGCGACCAGATTGGCGAGGCGCGCCTGCGCAACGTGACGCCCGCGACGCTTTCGCGCGGCCTGTCCGACGCCGACACCTGCGCCGCCATCGGAAAGATGCAACCGCGCCCCGCCGCGGCCGTCCGGGGCGCGAGCCGGGGCGCCCGCGACGCGCGGGGCGTCGCGGTCGCCCGCAAGCCCATTCAGGGCACGGTGCTCGGCATCGACATCGAGACCACCGGCCGTGCACCCGAGCGCGGCTACATCATCAACGTGGGCTGGGAGATCATGGAGCTCACCAGCGACGCCGTCCCGCATGACGCCGAGGCACACTACTGCGGCCTGCCCGATATCTACCGCGGCGAGGATGTGCCGTTGTCGAATATCCACCACATCACCTGGGACGACATCGACGGCAAAACGCCCTTCCGCGAGAACAAGGAGCTGCAAAAGCAGCTGCTCAAGCTTATGAAGAAGTACCCGTACATGGCGCACAACGCCGCCTTTGAGGACAGCTGGTTCAAGATCCACCTGGACGGTTACGCCGAGGCACGCCGCGCAGGCAAGATCATCGTCATCGACTCGCGCCAGATCTGCCGCAGCCTGGACGCCGACGTGCGCTCGCTCCCCCGCGAGTCCGCGCCCGCCGCGCTCGAGAACTGGGCACGCCGCCGTGGCATCCTCGCCGCCGACGCCAACGAGCAGCACCTGGGCCTCGACGACACCGACCTCATGCTCCGCACCGTCCAGGCCGAGTTCAACCTCAAGAACCTGTTTGCCAAGTAAAAGCGCCATTCGCGAGCAATACCTGTCGGGCCATAGCGCCTGTGTAAAAGCGATACGCCGAGACGCTCCTCTCAAGCGACGCAATGCGGGCCGATATCCAAGTGGATATCGGCCCATTTTTGCACGTCGCTAAGGTATCCACGTTGGCATCGGCGGCCTTATCCGAGCCCATCGATGCCCTTAGCCGCCACTAGGGCCATTCGATAGCAAAATATTTCACAAATATATATTGACATATGAACATGCGCTCATATACTCGGAAGTAAGTTATATGAGCGCATGTTCATATGAAAGGATATTGCGATGAGCGATCCCGTTGATGAAATAAAGTCCAGCATCGACACCACCATCGTGCCCGACATCCCCACCACCTGCTCGCCCGAGGACCTTCCCGACGAGGAGCTTCTCTACGACCTCGCCGACCTGTTCAAGGTCTTCAGCGACACCACGCGCATCAAGATCCTCTATGCCCTCATGGGCCGCGAGCTCTGCGTGGCAGACATCGCCGAAGCGACCGAAACCTCGCAGTCCGCGGTGTCGCACCAGCTGCGTACACTCAAGCAGTCGCACCTGGTTAAATTCCGGCGCGACGGGCGCAATATCCTATACTCGCTCGCCGACGACCACGTCTACACCATGCTCAACCAGGGCATGAGCCACATCTGCGAATAGCGACTAACCACGGTACCAGCGCGGCCTGCACCCAAGCCGCAAATACAGGGAAAGGAACCCACCATGAAAAAGCAGTTTAAGCTCGATGAGATCGACTGCGCCAACTGCGCGCGTAAGCTTCAGGACGAGCTGGCCAAGCTCGAGGGCGTCAAGTCCGTTTCGGTCAACTTTATGACCCAGAAGCTAACGCTCGAGGCCGATGAAGCCGAGTTCGACGAGGTCCTCGACCGCGTTGTGGAGTTCACCGCCGACGCCGAGCCGGACTGCGAGATCATTCTCTAGCCCAGGTTTACGCCAACCCGCAAGGCCGCGCTTGCCGCGGCCTTTGCTCGCGAAATTGTATGAGCGAGTGTTCATACATTCAAATGGGAGGATACGAGTCATGGCCACCGCCGACCCCAAGAAGAAAAAGAAGAAGCGCAAGAAAAAAGAGTCACTCGAGCATAAGCGCAACCGCATCCTGGTAGCGCTGGGCATTTTTGCCGTGGTGTACGCCCTCGATGAGCTCGGCACCCTCACTGCCGCATTCGGCACCCCGGGCGACATCTACGCCAGCTTTGTGCTGTTCCTCGTGCCGTTTTTGATTGCCGGCTACGACGTACTGCAAAAGGCATTCAATAACATCCGCCGCGGCAAGGCCTTCGACGAGAGCTTCCTCATGGCCGTCGCGACCATCGGCGCGTTTGCCATGGTGCTCTTCCCCGACACCGATCCGCACATGGCCGAAGGCGCCGCCGTCATGCTGTTCTACCAGGTCGGCGAGCTGTTCCAGGCATACGCCGTGGGCAAGAGCCGTAAATCGATCAGCGCCATGATGGACATCGCACCCGACTACGCCAACGTCGAACAACCCGACGGCACACTCGAACAGGTCTTCCCCGATGACATCGCCGTCGGCACCGTCATCGTGGTCAAGCCCGGCGAGCGCGTGCCCATCGACGGCGTCATCGTCGAAGGCGAAACCCAGCTCGACACCGCCGCCCTTACCGGTGAGTCGGTCCCCCGCCCGGCCAAAACCGGAGACGATATCATCAGCGGCTGCATCAACATGACGGGGCTCATCCACGTGCGCACCACCAAGCCCTTTGGCGAGTCCACCGTCGCGCGCGTCCTGGAGCTCGTAGAAAACGCCAGCGAAAAGAAGGCGCGCACCGAGAACTTCATCACGCGCTTTGCCCGCATCTACACGCCCGCCGTCACCGGCGCTGCCGCGGTACTCGCGCTCGGCGGCGGCTTGGTCACCGGCGCCTGGTCCGACTGGATCCTGCGCGGCCTGACCTTCCTGGTCGTCAGCTGCCCGTGCGCGCTCGTGATCAGCGTGCCGCTGAGCTTCTTTGGCGGCATCGGCGGCGCGTCCAAGCTGGGCGTTCTCATCAAGGGTTCTAACTACCTCGAGACGCTCGCCGACGTGGACACCGTCGTCTTTGACAAGACGGGCACCCTCACCAACGGCACGTTCTCGGTGGTCGCGGTACACCCCGAGGCCGGCTATACCGAGCAGTCGTTGCTCGAAGTCGCAGCCCTTGCTGAGTCGTTCTCCGATCACCCCATCGCGCAGTCCGTACGTGTCGCCTACCAGGGCGAGGTCGACCCCAAGCGCGTAAGCGACTCCACCAACGACGCGGGCCATGGCGTGACGGCAACCATCGACGGCAAGCACGTCGTCGTTGGCAACGCAAAGATGCTCGCCGCGGCCGGAGTCGAAGCGCCCGATTGCGAGGTCGTCGGCACCATCCTCCACGTGCTAGTCGATGGCATCTATGCCGGCCACATTGTAATTGCCGACACCATAAAGGCCGATGCCGAGCAGACGATCCGCGACCTGCACGCCGCCGGCGTCAAGCGCACCGTCATGCTCACGGGCGACCGCGAGGAAGTGGCTGCTGCGGTGGCCAAGCGGCTGGGGCTCGACGAGTTCCACGCGCAGCTGCTGCCGGGCGACAAGGTCGAGCGCGTCGAGGCATTGCTGGCGGCCGAATCGGGCAAGGGCAAGCTCGCCTTTGTAGGCGACGGCATCAACGATGCGCCCGTGCTCACCCGTGCAGACGTTGGCATTGCCATGGGCGCCATGGGTTCCGACGCCGCAATTGAGGCTGCCGACGTCGTGCTCATGGACGACAAGCCTTCCAACATTTCCCGCGCGATCCGCGTGGCGCGCAAGACCATGACGATTGTTTGGCAGAACATCATCTTTGCGCTGGGCATTAAGTTGCTGATTCTGGTGCTCGCGGCGCTGGGCATCGCCAATATGTGGCTCGCCGTCTTTGGCGACGTGGGCGTGGCGATTATCGCCATCCTGAATGCCATGCGCGCGATGGGTGTCAAGAACCTGTAGCGTTCGTGGGCTGTCCGGCCGGGACCGGGCTTGGTTTTGAAAACGTCCTCGCGCATGAGGCCCGTCTTTCCTGCTCCTGCGGAGCAACGGAAAGGCGGGCCTCGCGCTGTGGAGTGTTTTCAAAACCAAACCCGGCCCCGGCCTGCGGTGACGTAGGTGGCAGTTCTTGGGCATCGCTTGCTGGCGGGGTTCCTTTGCTGAAATGGACTTGGCCGAAAGGACCGCTGGTCCCGGTCGCTGGTTCGCGCTTTGCGCGAACTCCGCGCTACTGGGGGTTCGTTAGGATTCCGCCGCTTGGCCCGTCGCCTCGCCCCGGTTCAGCATCGCCCTCAGTTTCTCGAAGCTTTCCTCGCTCAGGCAGTGCTCCATGTGGCAGCCCTCTTGCGACGCGACCTCAGCCGAAACACCCGCATCCTCCAGCAGCCCCACGAAAAAGCAGTGACGCTCCCACATTTGGCGAGCGACCTCCAGACCACGCTCCGTCAGATGAACGTCGCGCTTGCCCATTTCGACATAGCCGTTGCTTTCCAGCGTCGCCATGGCCTTGGAAACGCTCGCCTTGGTTACGCCGAGGTACTCCGCAACGTCGATCGAGCGCACGATGCCCTGGCGTTCCGACAGAACGTAGATCGATTCGAGATAGTCTTCTCCGGATTCACGTAGGGCCATGGGCCGCCTTTCGCGATGATTGCTAGTTAGCCTTTGGATACTTTCCACGGCTTACTTTACCGCAAAAGTTGCCCATGTCTTACTACTTTGCCTAAAAGTTAGCCGTGTTTCACAAAACGAGCGGGACGAAAACAAAATGGGAACACGCCCCGCAAGGAGTGTCCCCAAGTGCCGAGCCGCAACTATAGCAGTCCAAAGTACTTCGCGGCGTTGTAGATCCCATCGTCGTCCACGGCGGTCGTTACGTAGGTCGCTGCGGCCTTCACGGTCTCCTGCGCGTTGCCCATGGCCACACTTGTGCCCACGGCCGAGAACATCGACAGGTCGTTCTCGCCGTCGCCAAAGGCAATCGCCTCGCTCGCGTCGATGCCCAGGCGCTCCAGCGTCGCCGCCACGCCCAGGTCCTTGTCGCCGTTAGCCGGAATAATGTCACAGAACAGGTCGCACCAGCGCGTGGTGAGCGAATGCGACACGGCATCGGTCACGATATGCTCGTCGGCCGGGTCCACAAAGGCGCAAAACTGGTAGACCGGCGCGTCAAAGGCGTGCTCAAACGGCTCCTCGTGGTAGACGATTCCAGCGTTGCTGCCAGCCGTCACCACGCGCTCGGACAGGCGGTTCACAAACGAGTTCTCGCCCTGCATGCACAGCGAGTCATAGCGCCCCTGCGCCACCTGGTCCACAATCACCGCGACGTCGTCCGAATCGATCGGGCAGCTGCGGTAGACGCCCTTGGCATCAAAACAGTGCTGGCCCGAAAGCGTAATGTACGCATCCCAGCCCAGGTCGAACAGCCAGTCCGGCATCTGGTAGGTCGGACGGCCCGTGGCGATCACGCACGCAATCCCCTGCTCGCGAAAGCTGTCGAGCACCTGCTGCGCCGACGCCGGAATCCGGTGGGTCTTAAAGCTCAGCAGCGTACCGTCGATATCGAAAAACGCGGCTTTGATCATTCTCGCCTACTCCTCGCCCTCGAGCTTTTCGCTCGCCTCGAGCCACGCCATCTCCAGCTCGTCCATGGCGGCGTGAGCCTCGTCGATCTTTGCCTGCTGCTCGCCGAGCGCCGTGTAGTTGGTGGGATCGACCTGGGCCATGGCGGCCTCGGCCTCCTCCACGCGGGCGCGCTGCGTCTCCATCTTGCGCTCGAGCGAGCTCACCTCGCGGCGGAGCTTCTGACGCTCGGCGTTGGAAAGGCCGTTGGGCTGACCGCTCGACTTGGGCTTGTCGGCAGCAGCCGCCGCACCGGTGTCGAACGTGCCGGTCTTAGCGCTCGGCGCGCCCACGGGCTCGCCCTCGGCGGTAGCGTTGCACAGGCGCAGGTACTGGTCCACGCCGCCGGGCATATGCGTCAGATGGCCATCGAGCAGTGCCCACTGTTGGTCGGTCACGCGCTCCATCAAAAAGCGATCGTGTGTCACCAGGATCAGCGTGCCGGGCCAGCCGTCCAGCAGGTCCTCGACAATCGCGAGCATGTCGGTATCCAGGTCGTTGCCCGGCTCGTCCAGGATGAGCACGTTGGGCTCGTCCAGAATCGTCAGCAACAGCGACAGGCGACGGCGCTGGCCGCCCGAAAGATCGCCGATGCGGCTCCAGAGCTGCTGCGTCGTAAAGCCCAGACGTTCGCAGAGCTTCTCGGGCGAAGTCTCCTTGCCGTCGATGACGTAGTACTTCTTATAGTTGCCGAGCACCTCGCGGATCGTGTCGCCCATGTAGGGCTTGAGTTCCTCGAGCTGCTGCGACAGCACGCCAAAGCGCACTGTCTGGCCAATCTTCACGCGGCCGCGCGTGGGTTCAATCTTGCCCTGGATCACGTCGAGCAGCGTCGACTTACCGGCGCCGTTCTCGCCCAAAAGGCCATAGCGGTCGCCCGCACCAATGAGCCAGGTCACATCGGTGAGCACCTGCTTGGGCGCGCCGTCGGTATCGGCATAGCCGGCATCCACGTCGACCACATCGATAACCTGCTTGCCCAAGCGGCTCACGGCCAGGCGCTTGAGCTCCAGCTCGTCACGCACGGGCGGCACGTCGGCGATCAGCTCACGAGCGGCATCCACGCGAAACTTGGGCTTGGTGGAACGAGCCTGGGCACCGCGGCTCAGCCACGCGAGCTCCTTGCGCGCCATGTTGCGACGGCGCTCCTCGGTAACGGCGGCCATGCGGTCGCGCTCCACGCGCTGCAGGATATATGCGGAGTAGCCGCCCTCGAAGGGATCGACCTGGCCGTCGTGGACCTCCCACATGCTGGTGCAGACCTCGTCCAAGAACCAGCGATCGTGCGTGACCACGAGCATGGCGCCCTGACCGCGCTGCCAGCGAGCCTTAAGATGGCGTGCAAGCCAGTTGATGGTGCGCATGTCCAGATGGTTAGTGGGCTCGTCGAGCATGAGCACGTCGTAGTCGCCGATCAACAGGCGCGCGAGGTCCACGCGGCGGCGCTGGCCACCCGAAAGCTCGCCCACCGTGCCCTCCCAGGGCACATCGCTAATGAGACCGGCGAGGATCTGGCGCGTGCGGGGGCTCGACGCCCACTCATACTCGGGCGTGTCGCCCACGACGGCATGGTGCACGGTGTCGGTGTCGACAAGCTGGTCCTTTTGGCCGAGCAGGCCGATCGTGGTGCCGCGACGATGCGTCACGCGGCCGTCGTCGGGCTCCAGCGTGCCGGCGAGCACGCTCAGCAGCGTCGACTTGCCGTCGCCGTTTTTACCGACAATACCAATACGGTCGCCCTCGCCCACGCCGAGCGTCACGCTATCGAAAATATGCTTGGTGGGAAACTCTAGGCTGACGGAATCGCATCCCAAAAGAATCGCCATATGCCCTGCTCCTTCGTAGAAATTCAGCGTTGTCCATAATAGCAGCGAAAAGGCGGGCCGCACACGACACAAAAAGGCGGGCCATCTCCCAAAAGAGATGACCCGCCTCTCCAATCAGTCCCGTGGCAACCGTGGCCGCCGCGGGCCTCAAGCATGTCCCGGACTAGGAGAACATGCCGGTGAGGTAATCATTCAGCCGCTTATCCTTGGGCCGTTGGAAAATCTCGTCAGTCTCGTCGTACTCGACCATATCGCCCATGTAGAAGAACGCCGTGCGGTTGGACACGCGCGACGCCTGCTCCATGTTGTGCGTCACGATAACGATGGCGCGGTCGGCCACGACCGATGACATGAGGTCCTCGATCGCCAGCGTCGAGATGGGGTCGAGCGCCGAGCAGGGCTCGTCGAACAGAATCACGTCGGGGTTGAGCGCCAGCGTGCGCGCGATGCACAGACGCTGCTGCTGGCCGCCCGAAAGCGCGTAGGCGCTCTTGTCGAGCTTGTCTTTGACCTCGTCCCAAAGCGCCGCGCCGCGCAGGCTTTCCTCGACCATGCGGTCGAGCTCGTCGCGGTCGGTGATGCCGTGGCGCTTAGGCGCAAACGTGATGTTGTCGCGAATGGACTTGCGGAACGGGTTGGGCTGCTGGAACACCATGCCAATGGAACGGCGCAGCTCGTAGGTGTTTTCGGTCTTGGTGTTCACGTTGCGCCCGCGATAGTTGATCTCGCCCTCCACGCGGCAGCCGCGAATCTCGCGATTCATGAGGTTGAGGCTACGCAAGAAGGTCGACTTACCGCAGCCCGAAGGCCCGATGAGCGCCGTGATCTCGCCCTTGTGAAAGTCGAGCGACGTATTGTGCAGTGCATGGTGGTCGCCATAGTACACGTTGACGTCCTTGGTGGAGAGCACGACCTCGTCGCTCACGGCCTTGCCGCTCGCGCGCACGCGCTTCCCGCTCTCCCCCACGCTCGACAAAAAGTCCTGGGTCTCGGACGATGCCGCCTCAGTTGCGGGCGTTGCATTTATCTCGCTCATTCGGCCGTCATCTTCCTTGCCAGTTGTTTGCCCACGATACGGGCGACTACGTTAAACAGCAGCACGCAAATCATCAGCAGCGCCGCGGTGCCCCAAACGATCTGCTGGGCCTCGGGGCTGCCCTCGCCATAGATCTTGTAGATGTGCACGGCGAGCGACTCACCGGGGCGGAACACGTTCCAGGCGCAGGTGGGGCTCGACAGGTTAAAGCTCAAGAAGTTCAGACGCACCGGCGAGCTCATGCCCGAGGTAAAGAGCAGCGCCGCGGCCTCGCCAAAGACGCGGCCGGCCGAAAGCACGATGCCGGTCACGATGGCGGGCATGGCCTCGGGAATCAGGACGTGCAGCGTGGCCTCCCAGCGGGTGAGGCCCATGGCCAGGCACGCATCGCGCTGGGCCTGCGGCACGTCCTCGAGCGCCTGCTGGATCACGCGCACCAGAATGGGGATATTGAACATGGTGAGCGCGACGGCGCCGGAGATGATGGAGTACTTCCAGCCCAGCTGCACCGAGAACACCAGAAAACCGAACATGCCGACAACGATGGAAGGCAGCGAGGACAGCGTCTCGATGGCGGTGGAGGCAATGTCGCGGACGGGTCCGTCGGGTGCGTACTCAACCAAAAAGACCGCGCCACCCAGGCTGATGGGCACCGAGATGATCAGGGTGATCAGCAGCAGGTAGAACGAGTCGAACAGCTGGTAGAGCACGCCGCCCTGCGTTCCGTTGGCGCGCGACGGCTCCGTGAGAAAGCCCGGCTGGAACAGCGTCGAGATGCCCTCGAACAGGATATAGGCCACCATGGAGACGACGATGAGCATGACGATGGCGACGATCGCCGTCAACACGCCCGTGGCGAAGCGGTCCTGCTTTTGGACACGCCCGAGCCTCGCCTCGTCGATGTGGATACGCGTGCTAGCCACGAGCCTTCGCCCCCTTGCGGCCGATAAGGTGGATGATCAGGATGAAGATGAGACTCATGCCCATCAGCAGCAGGCCGAGCGCCCACAGAACATCGTCTTGGGCCGAGCCCTCGGCATAGACTGCCATGGACGTGGTGAGCGTGGTGGTGATGGTCGAAGCCGGCGACAGCAGCGACGTCGGCATGGCCTCGATGCCGCCGATGACCATGCGCACGGCGAGCGTCTCGCCAAAGGCGCGGGTCATGCCCAAGATAACCGCGGTCATGAGCGACGGCATGGCGGACTTGAGCACCACGTGCCAGATGGTCTGCCAGCGGGTGTAGCCCAGCGCGAGCGAGCCCTGGCGGTAGCCGTCGGGCACGGCGCGCAGGCCATCGACCGAAAGCGTGGTCATGGTCGGCAGGATCATGACGGCCAGCACGATGGCGCCGGGCAAGATGCCCAGGCCCGTGCTCACGTGGAAAACGCTCTTCATAAGACCGACGACCACGTGAAAACCGATCAGGCCAAAGACGACCGAGGGGATGCCGGTCAAAAGCTCAATGAGCGGCTGAAAGATCTTAGAGCCAAACTTAGGGCTAATCTCGACCGCAAAGATGGCAGAGCCGATGGCGATGGGCAGCGCGATAAGCGTGGAGAGCACCATGACCGCAAACGAGGTGACGATCAGGGGCAGGGCGCCGGTATAGGGCAGGCCGTTTTCGGCTGTGTTGGCCAGGTCCCACTTGGTGCCGGTGAAAAACTCGACGACCGAGACGCCGTCCTTGACAAAAGCCGAGAGGCCCTTTTGGGCGACCATAAAGATGAGCGCGGCAACGACAAGCGTCACGAGCGCTACGCACGCGCCCGTGACGCCCAGGCCCACGTTCTCAAGGTCGCGCTTTGGCAGCTGTTTTGCCATTGCAAACCTTTCCGGGGCGATTACTTATTTAGCAGAGACCTTGCCGCTGGCGTCCTTGACGACCTTCATGGCAGAGACGGGGATGAAGCCCTGCTCCTCGACGAGCTTGCCCTGGACGTCGTCGGAAAGCATGAACTCCAGGAAGGCCTTGGTGGCCTCGTCGGCGTCCTTGGAGCAGTACATGTGCTCGGTAGCCCAGATCTTGAAGGAGTCATCAGTGACATTCTTGCTCTTGGGCTCGACGCCCTCGACCTTGATGGCGTTGAACTTGGAGTCATCGAAGTGCGAGAAGTCGAGGTAGGAGATGGCGTTATCGGTGCTGCCCATCTGAGTCTGGACGTCGCCGGACTTGTCGAGCTCGGCGTCGCCCTTAAAGTCGACGGTCTCGTCGCCAAAGACGGCGGCCTCGAAGGTGGCGCGGGTACCGGAGCCGGCCTTGCGGTTGAGGACGACGATGGTGGCGTCGTCGCCGCCGACCTCCTTCCAGTTGGTAATCTGACCGGAGAAGATACCCTTGAGCTGCTCGAGGGACAGGTCGTCGACCTTGACGTTCTTGGAGACGACGGGGCCCATGCCCACGACGGCGACCTCGTGGTCGACGAGGTTCTTGACTTGATCGGCCTCAAGCTTGGTCTCGGCGAAGACGTCGGAGTTGCCGATGGTGACGGTGCCGGCGGCGACAGCGGTCAGGCCCTTGCCCGAACCGTTACCCGAGCCGGAGACGGAGACATCGGGGTTGGCGTCCATGAACTTCTCGGCAGCGGCCTCGACGAGAGCCTGGAACGAAGAGGCACCGTCGTAGGTCACCTCGCCGGAGACGGACTCGGCAGCAGCGGCGCTACCCTTGTCGGCGGCATCGGATGCGCCGGAGCCGCCGCACCCAACGAGACCGAGACCGACGATGCTGGCAAGACCACCAGCGAGGCCGAGGAACTGACGACGAGAATAAGCCTGATCGAGCATGATCTTCCTTTCATACATGCGATTCGCGGGCACCCTGCCCGCTTTGCTGTTTGGAAAGATACGGCCTCGATCGGGCAGTGCCCGCGCCAACTGCGGTTTTTTACGGGCATCTGATAGACCCTTACCGCAAGCGCAGCACGGCCTTTACAAACGAATAACAATCCAGCGCCGAACATGGCGCACCTTTTACACCAGAGGAAGGTAGTTGTTGGGGACGTTCTTAAACGACTAGTCGTTGGGGACGTTCTTGTTTGACTAGTCATTTAAGAACGTCCCCAAGGACTACCTTGGAAACCCCGCAGGTTGAGCATAAGTCAGACACTATGACCCAATCCAGGGGCACGGAAACGACAGGAGCCCCCGCTCG
>JAUUSS010000168.1 GCA_030841765.1 Collinsella aerofaciens
GGATGCGCTCCGTTACGTTGGTGAGCATCATATTCATAATGCCGATACCGCCGACAAGCAGCGAGATGCTGGCGACAGAGCCCATGATGAGCGAGAACGCGCCCATAAAGGAGTTGAGTGTATCGATGGCGCTTTTCATGGATGTTGCTGATACACTGTCGTACTCATCCTCCTCCTCGATGCCCTTCATCGCGCGCACCTTGGACTCGATGGTCTTACAAAGCTCATCCATGTCCGTGCCCTCGGCGGCAAGTGCCGTCACGCTGGGGAATGAAGGATTCTCGTCGCTAAACAGCCCAGAGATGGTTTCGCGTGGCATATACAGCGTGAGCGAGCCCATGGAGTCGCTGCCGCCGTCGATAACGCCGACAATCTGTACCTCGCCGTTGGAGACCTCAATAGTCTTGCCTACCGCATCCTGTTCGTTGCCGTAAAGCTGATCGGCGCCGCCGCGGCTGATGAGCGCCACGCGTGAGCCTGATTGAGACTCGGCCTGGGAATAGGTGCGCCCCGCAACGAGCTTGCTGGCCCCCACGGCATCGAGCATGTCGCTATCGACACCCTGTGCCATGACGGTATAGCTTTTATCGCCGGTCTTGTACTCGGTATACGCGCTGTCGACAATGCCGATCTGCTCTATCTCCGGCACCAGTTTTTGAAGCTTCTCGATGTCCGACTCGGTAAGTTCTTGGGACGAATAGATCTGAACCATACGAGCTGCGTTGAGGCCCAGGCTGTTGACCAAGCTGTTTTGGATGCCGCCGATGAGCGAAGTCATGGCAATAACCGAGGCGATGCCGATGACAATGCCCAGGATGGTGAGCAGGCTGCGCCCCTTGTTGGCCTCGAGCGAGTGAAGGGCTTCCTGGATGAGATCGCGGGCGCTCATGCCACCACTCCTTTCGGCGGGTTGGCGGAGGCGGAAATCATGGGCAGGCTATCTACGGCGCTGCGCAGGGTCCGCGGTGCATGTGGAATATACGCGCCGTCGTGAATGCGACCGTCGCGGATGGTCACGGCACGGTCGGCCTCGGCGGCGATGCCGGGGTCGTGTGTGATAAGAACGATGGTTTTGCCGCGCTTCTGGAGCTTATGGAAGGTCTCCATCACAAGCGCTCCAGTGGCGGAGTCCAGGTTTCCCGTCGGCTCGTCGGCCAGAATGATGGGCGGGTCATTGACGAGGGCGCGTGCGATGGCGACACGCTGCATCTGGCCGCCCGAGAGCTCGGATATGCGGTGGTCCCAGTGGTCAACGGGCAGCGTGACAGCCTGCAGCGCGTGCACGGCGCGCAGTTCGCGCTGGCTACGGGGCACATTGGTGTAGGCCAGCGGCAGCATGACGTTTTCGATAACCGACAGGCGCGGCAGCAGGTTGAAGCTCTGAAAGACAAAGCCAATGCTCAGGGCGCGAACTTCGGTGAGCTCGTCATCATCGAGCTCGGCCACGTTGACCCCTTGCAGGTAATAGTCGCCTGCCGTCGGCTTATCCAGGCAGCCTAGGATGTTCATGAGCGTTGATTTGCCCGAACCCGAGGGGCCAGTGATAGCGACGAATTCGCCGGGATTTACCGCCAGGCTCACGTTGTGCAGGATGTGGGCGCAACCTGCCTCGCTCTCAAAGATGCGGTGCACGTTGCGGATGTCGATAACGGGACGCATTACATGTCCTCATCGGCAGACATACTGCCCGAATCCGCGCTGTAGCCGCCGTCAGCCGTTGCGTCCGCTCCGGTGTCCATGACGAGGGCGTCACCATCGCGCAGCTTGGTAACCGGCACGTTGGGGTTGATCTCGTTGCCCTGGTCGTCGCGCTTGACCTGTGTCTTGCCGACTACGGTTTCGTTGTCGTTTTGCGTCACGACGGTCACCTTGACGCGGCGGGTTTGCTTGCCCTCGTCATCGGTTGCCACGTTGACGTAATAGTGTTCGCCGTCTTCGGTCATGAGCGCCATCGTCGGCACCATCACCACGTCGTCGAGCTGCTCGGTCACCACCGAGACCTCGGCCGTCATGCCCGGCTTCAGGCGCGCGTCGGGCGCCTCGATGAGGATGTCGACGTTAAAGGTCACGCTGCCGCCGCCGTTGGCGGCGTCGGAGTTTGCCACCGACGCGATAGCCGTGACGGTTCCCTGGCTCACGATATCGGGAAACGCGGGATACGTGACGTTGGCGCTCTGCCCAACGGCGATCTTGGCGATGTCCTTTTCGCCCACCTGCACGGTCACCTTCATCTTGGATAGGTCGGCGATCTGCATGCACTGCTTGCCGCCGCTCGTATCGCTTTCGCCCATGATCATGCCGCCTGTTACCGTGGCGCCCACCTTGGCGTTAAGCTCCACGATGCTACCCGAGCTCGGGGCCGTGACCGTGCGACTGGCGGCCTTGGCGTTCGCCTGGTCTAGGTTTGCCTGGGCTGAAGCGAGGCTGCGCTGCGCGGCCGATACGGCGTTCGTGTCCGCTGATGCGTCAGAGACGCCAGTCGCTGCGGAAGCTCCATCGACGTCCGTCGTTGGGGTGGCCTGCGCGACAGCGGCGGCTTTCTGCGCGTTGGTGAGGTCTTCCTGGGCGGCTGCAACTGCACGCTGCGCCTCGGCAACGTTGCGATCGAGCTCGTCGTTTTTAATGGTCATAAGCACGTCGCCCTCGCTGACGGATTGGCCTGCCTGCACGTTGATCGAATCCACCGTGCCGTCCACAGAAGGGGAGACCACTGAGGACGAAAAGGGTTTGAGATGGCCTTTAGCCTCGACC
>JAUUSS010000036.1 GCA_030841765.1 Collinsella aerofaciens
GTAGCGGGTGGTTTAAAGCTGGCCGCTGCGCGGCCAGCGGACTAAAGTCTTGAATAAAGGGATAGGGCCACGCGGCCCTATCCCTTTTTGCCAGCTATGGCAGCTTGTGCGCTACTCGCGGCACAGGTGCACGGCGAAACCGGCGAACTCGCGCTTAAAGTACACGAGCTTGGTACCACCGTCGGGCAGCAGCGCGCGCGACTCTTCGTTGACCTCGAGCCCGCGCTCGGCAAACCACTTCTCAGCTGCATCGATGTCGTTAACGGCAAAGCCGATGTGGCCCTTGGTGCCACGACCGTTCTGCTTCATGATCTCGACCAGCGAATCGTTGAAGTACGAAACCGGGGTCTCGATGACGGGCAGGCCCATCATCGTCGAGAACAGCTCCGCGATCTCCAGGGCGTCTGCCGGGTCGGTGGCGTTAATGCCCACATGGGCAACGCGCATACCAAAGAGCTCTACCGGGTTGGCGTTCTGCTCACTCATGCAGTCAGCGCCTACTGAGCCATGACGTCGAGAACGGCCTTCTCGGCGGCAACGCGGTTCATGCCGGTCATGAAGGGCACGCCACTCACGTACGGGCAGGTGAGGCCCTCGGGGGCAACGGTGGTGGCGATCAGCAGGTCAGCGCCCTCGTCGCAGTAATCCTTGGCCTCGGAGATGGCGCACTGCACGATCTCGTACTTGTCGGCATAACCGTTGGCGTCGAGCAGGGTAGCGACCTTCTGGGCAACGAGCGTGGAAGTAGCAGCGCCAGCACCGCAAGCCAAAACGATCTTCTTCATAGGTAATGTCTCCCTTCATGGTTTACTTTAGGTAAGTGTACCGCAGCGAGCGATGGCACTCGGCCTCGATGAGCTTTTATGCCAGTTTGCTTGCGCGCTGCGTATAATACATCTAGTACGTGTTGTCATACCGCTCGCTTTATGAGCGACTAAGGACCCTAATATGCCCGATTCCCGCACCCTCTGGACCGCCGTCGTTATCATCTGCATCGCCGTGTCGGTGTTCTTTAGCGTCAAAAAACGCACCACGTTTAAACGCCTGCAGCAATTGATGGCCGCCAAGCAGTGGGACGAGTTCGATCGTTTGCTCGACGGCAAACTCACCAGCATGCTGTACCCGCGCTACAACCGCGACTACCTGCGTCTGAACTCCTATCTGCTGCGCGAGGACCACGAGCGTGCCAGCGAGATGTTCGACCTGCTGCTGGGACTCAACCTCCCCAAGATGCAGCGCGTCGACCTGGTGATCAAAGCCTTTAACTACTACGTTGGCCAGGAGGACCGCAAAAAGTCCAAGGAGCTTCTGCACGAGATCAAGGGCTTTGAGGGCGGTCAGGCCGAGGCGGTCGCACACGAATGCCAGCTGATGTACGACACGATGATCCTCAAGCGCCACAACGACATTCCCGAGCTGGAGCGCATGCTCGAGGATGTCGGCGACGACCCGGTCAAGCGCTGCCGACTGGAGTACCTGCTGGCCCTGCAGTATCAAAACAAGGGCGACGAGGCAAAGTTCCAAGAGTTCCTGGAGAAGTCGGGCCAACACTCGATGGCCGTCAACGCGTAACGGACGGCTTGTGCTAGACTTCTAGTCTCACGGGGGCGTGGCGGAATTGGCATACGCAGGAGACTTAAAATCTCTCGCCGCAAGGATTGTGGGTTCGAGTCCCACCGCCCCTACCATATGATTGCTTGCGAGCCCGTGTTCCCCAGGGATGCGGGCTCGTTTCTTTTGGACGCCGTCAACTGCAGAGCAGCTCATTTGGGACGGGGCTTTTTTGACTACTTTTTCCGCCCACCCAATGAGTTTCCTACCACATTTTCCAATGGAAAAACGTGGCTGTCTCCAACATTTTCCGATGGAAAAACGTGGTTGTCTCCCACATTTTCCGATGGAAACTCCCAAATGGCCTTATACTAGCCGAGAGGGTTGGGAGGCAATATGCAGCGACAGCTTATGAGTGAACTTATCGCTTGGAAATCAAGGGCGAATCGCAAACCTCTCTTGCTTAAGGGAGCCCGCCAGACAGGAAAGACTTGGCTTCTTAACGAATTCGCAAGCCAGCAGTATCGAAACGTCATTCGTTTTGACTTTATGCTCGAGCCGAGCACACGCTCGCTGTTCGATGGGAACCTCGACCCCAAGCGCATCATCTCCCAGATAGAACTCCTACGTGGCCAAACCGTAACGCCGGAAGACACGCTCATCATCTTCGACGAGATCCAAGAAGCGCCACGCGGGATCACCTCGCTCAAGTACTTCAACGAGCTTGCGCCCGAATACCACATCGTAGCAGCCGGTTCCTATATGGGCCTCGCGCTCCGACGCGAAAACGAGTCATTTCCCGTCGGCAAAATCGACCAGCTCACCATGCGTCCCATGGGGTTTGCTGAGTTCGTTCGTGCCGTCGACGGCAACCCGCTCGCCGACGCCATCCTTGCCGCAGACATGAACCTTCTAGCAAACGTTACCGAAAAGCTCGAGCACTTGCTCAAGGAATACCTTGTTGTCGGCGGTATGCCCGAAGTTGTCTCCACTTTCGCCGAGACACGCGACTTCATCGAAGCCCGAAGGCTTCAACAGCAAATCATCGAGGCTTACGAATCCGATTTTGGCAAACATGCACCCGCCCGCATCGTCGAGCGCATGAGGTTGGTTTGGAAATCCCTTCCCGGCCAGCTTGCAAAGGAGAACAAGAAGTTTGTCTATGGCGCCCTTCGTCCCGGAGCGCGCGCACGCGATTTCGAGGAAAGCCTCCAGTGGCTCACGGACTACGGAATCGTTCATAAGGTGCCACGTGTTTCCGCTCTAAAGGCGCCGCTCTCGAGCTACGAAGACCTCTCGGGCTTCAAACTGTTCTGCATCGACACCGGCATCCTCGGAGCGCTCTCCGGTCTCTCTCCGGCCATCGTTCTTAACGGATCCGCTGTTTTTACCGAGTTCAAAGGTTCGCTGACCGAACAATACGTCGCGCAGGAGCTTTTGCTCCAGGACAAAACTCCCGCGTATTGGTCCTCTACCTCCGGCAATGCCGAAACCGACTTTGCCATCGACCATGCGGGAACCGTGCTTCCGCTTGAGGTCAAGGCGGCAGAGAACCTTAAAGCGAAGAGTCTGAAAGTAGCCTGCGAAAAATTCAAACTCGAGCGTTGCGTGAGGAGCTCCCTGGCGGCATATAGAGACGAGGGCATGCTCATCAATATTCCGCTTTGGGAGATTGAGCAGATCGACAAGCTGGCATAGGCGCTGTGGGGACGCCCCGCAAGGACTGTCCCCAGGTGCCGGCTGTTGAGTTGCGGTGGAATAGGGACTGTTTGGTGCCCGAAAGGGCGATTGTAGTCCGTATTTCACCGCAACTTATTTAGAGGGCGCTGAGGCTGGGGGTCCAGGCGATGGTGGGAGTCGCGCCGTCGAGAACCTCGTTGATGGTGGCGGCCATGCCAGCGAGTAGGCTGTTCTCGCTTACGGTGAGTGTCTTGTAGCCGCCGGCACGCATGAGCTCGCGGATCACCACGGCGCCAGCCAAGATCACGCCCGCGCGTTTGGGCTGTACACCCGGTAGCGCGGCGATGCCGTCCACGTCCAACACAGACATGCGCTCGATAGCGGCCGAGACCTGCTCCAGCGACAGCTCGCGTAGGTGCACAAATCTCGAATCGTACGGTTCCAGCTCGTGGACCAGAGCCACCAGCGTAGTCACCGTGCCGCCCACTGCGACCAGGCGCTCGGCACGCTCAAAATCGACAGGCAAGCTCTTAAAGTAGCCCGTAAACTGCTCGCCTGCCCACGTGGCAGCGGCAGCAAGCTCGCCGTCTGCAGGCGGCAGCGCCGAGAAAAACCGCTCGGTCACGCGGCGACAACCGATGTCCAGCGAGCGCGTTCCCTCCAGTGCAAAGACGCCGCGCTCCGGCGCATAGACGCCCGTCGCGAGCTCCGTGGATCCGCCACCCGAATCGGCAACAATGATGCGCTCGCCGGCAAAGTCGTGCGCCACGCCAAAAAACGTCAGGCGTGCCTCGACCTCGCCCGGAATCACCTGTGGTTCGAGCCCCAGCCCGCGCAGGCCGTCCAGCAGCAGCGCGGCGTTGGACGCATCGCGCGCGGCACTCGTGCAGGTGGTGCAGACGCACGCGGCCCCAAAGGTGCGCGCCTCATCCACAAACATTCGGCACGCAGAGAGCACGCGCTCAACGGCCGCCTCGCAAAAGCGGCCCGTCGCGTCCACGCCCTCACCCAAGTCGGTAATCTCGGTATGCTTGGACGATTCCACGATCGCCCCGCCCTCGACCTGCGCTAATACCAGTCGCGACGACACCGTTCCCAGATCGATCGCCGCCACCTTATATCGTTTGCAATCTGCCATTGCCGGCTCCCCTCCGGGCGCTATTTGCCGTTGGACACGACCGTCTGGCCCTCGACGCCGTTAAACCCAAACAGCATGTCGAGCGCCTGGATGTACCACGGCACGTCCTTGCCGACTTCTTCGATTTCCTTGGCAACTTCGCTGGCCTTCTTGGCGTTCGACGACTTCTGGCTCGACGAGGCATCAGAATCGTCGTCCAGGCCCTGCACTTCAATTCTCTTCTCGCCGGGCATCACCAGGCCCAAGTCCTCGGATGCCGCGTCCTTGATACCCTCCTCCGAGAGCAGCTTGTCGACGCTTTTTTGCAGCTCATCATTGTATTGCTGACGAATCTCGACCTGCTTGGCCAAGATATCGCTCGAGCGCTTTGCCACGTACAGATCGCGCACGGGGAAATACAGGCTCACGAGCACCAGGGCAACGACAATGCCGATGAATAGCCCTCGCTGAGGACCGTGGGTAAAGTCGTAAATTGCCTTGACCGCTGCGTTGTCGTTGGCGTAGTGCATAAAGTCCGAGCCCGAAAGACGGTTCGAGGGTCTGGTCGACTTGTCGTGCGTCTGAGCCGAAGGGCGCGACGCTTGCTTGGAACGCGATGGGCGCACCGGACTGTCCGAGGAACTATTTGGCTGAGCATTGGGATGCGAAGTCGCCGGCGAGCTATACCTGGAGCGATCAGCGCCAGCATAACCAGACCCGCCAAGCTGCACCGAATGCGCACGGCGAGGTGACGGTTCGCGCGAACCGGCGGAATAGTACCTGTTGTCGTAAATCTGATCCATGTGCGCCTTGTGCGGTTGAGGTTTGTTTGCGCTAAGTATTCTAGTTATAGCACGAGCGCGCGCACCGCCTTCGCCAGCCTTTGCTCGACATAAAAAAGGCGCTGAGCCGTATGGCCCAGCGCCCATAGCGCTTTGCGGCATCCAGCCAAGGCGAGGCGGAACCGAGTCAGCCTCCCCCTCGCCAAATTCGCCCGTTTAGCGAATGTTGTAGAACGCGGCCTTGCCGGCGTAGCGCGCGCTGCCCTCGAGCTCGTCCTCGATGCGGATGAGCTGGTTGTACTTGGCGATACGGTCGCTGCGGCACGGGGCGCCCGACTTGATCTGGCCGGCGTTGACGCCCACAACCAGGTCGGCGATCGTGGAGTCCTCGGTCTCGCCGGAACGGTGGCTCACGATGCAAGCGTAGCCGGCCTCCTTGGCGGTCTCGATGGCCTCGAGTGACTCGGTGAGCGTGCCGATCTGGTTGACCTTGACCAGGATCGCGTTGGCGGCACCCAGCTCGATGCCCTTCTTGAGGCGCTCGGTGTTGGTGACGAACAGGTCGTCGCCTACGAGCTGCACCTTGTTGCCAATGCGGCGGGTAAGCTCGACCCAGCCGTCCCAGTCCTCCTCGGCCATGCCGTCCTCGATGGAGATGATGGGATAGGTGTCGACGAGCTTCTCCCAGTAATCAACCATCTGGGCGCTCGTGTACTCCACGCCCTCGCCCTTGAGCTCGTACATGCCGGTCTCGGCGTTGTAGAACTCGGTCGAGGCCGGGTCCATGGCGTACATGAAGTCGACGCCGGGCTTAAAGCCGGCCTTCTCCACGGCCTTGGTGATGTACTCGAACGGCTCGGCATTGGTCTTAAGGTTGGGGGCAAAGCCGCCCTCGTCGCCCACGCCGCCGCCCAGGCCGGCCTCGTGCAGCACGCCCTTGAGGGTGTGGTAGACCTCGGCGCACCAACGCAGGCCCTCGGCAAAGCTCGGGGCGCCCACCGGCATGATCATGAACTCCTGGAAGTCGACGTTGTTGTCGGCATGCACGCCGCCGTTGAGGATGTTCATCATGGGCGTGGGCAGCAGATGAGCGTTGACGCCGCCCAGGTACTGGTACAGCGACAGGCCCGCCGACTCGGCAGCGGCGCGGGCAACGGCCAGCGACACGCCCAGGATGGCGTTGGCACCGAGCTTGGTCTTGTTGGGGGTACCGTCCGCGGCAATCAGCGCGGCATCGACGGCGCGCTGGTCGAAGGCGTCGAGACCCACGACGGCGTTGGCGCACTCGTTGTTGACGTGCTCGACGGCCTGCGAAACGCCCTTGCCCAGGTAGCGACCCTTGTCGCCGTCGCGCAGCTCGCAGGCCTCAAAGGCGCCGGTCGAAGCACCCGAAGGCACCATTGCGCGGCCAAAGCTGCCGTCCTCGAGCACGACCTCGACCTCGACGGTGGGATTGCCGCGGCTGTCGAGCACCTCGCGACCGTAGACGTCCAAAATATCGCTCATGTTGTCTCCCTCTCACTTGGAAACGTAGTGAATGCAAGCGACCGGCTGACCGTGCACCGTCGGTGCGTCTCCGTAAGTTAGCCATGTCGCACTTTTTGCATTATGCCCTAAGTTAGCCAAGGGATACACTTGATTTTCGAAAAATTTAGCGGGAACGATGAGGCGTGTCAGCCCGTCGTTCCCGCAGTCTTACTCCTCCGCCTTTGCGGCATCCCACAGGTCGTTGAGGCCGTGGGTCGAAAGCTCGGCAAGATCCACGTGAGCATCGGCCGCCATCTGCTCCATCGCGGCCCAGCGGCGGCGGAACTTTGCCGTGCTGGCGCGCAGGGCGCTCTCGGCGTCGATTCCCTCTTTGCGCGCGACGTTGACCAGGGCAAAGAGCAGATCGCCAAACTCCATTTCGCGCTCGGGCGTTCCGGGGGCCTCGGCCTCAAACTCGGCACGTTCCTCGGCGACCTCGTCCCACACGTCCTGGACCGTCTCCCACTCAAAGCCCACGGCAGCCGCCTTGCGCGACACCTTCTGAGCCTGCATCAGCGCCGGCAGATGCGTGGGCACGCCGTCGAGCAGGCCCTCGGGCGCAGCCTCGCCTGCCGCCACGGCCTTGTCCTTGGCAGCCCTCTCGGCAAGCTTAACCTCGTCCCAAATCTTGAGTACCTCGTCGGAGCTGTCGGCATCCACATCGCCAAACACGTGCGGATGACGGCGGATGAGTTTGGCGTCGATATCGCGCGCCACGTCGGCCAGCGTAAACTCGCCGGCGTCCGCCGCAATCTGCGCATGCAGCACGACCTGCATGAGCACGTCACCCAGCTCCTCGCGCAGGTGAACCGCGTCGTCCGTCTCGATGCAGTCGAGCGCCTCGTAGGCTTCCTCGATCATGTTCTTGCCAATGCTGCGGTGCGTCTGCTCGCGGTCCCACGGGCAGCCGTCGGGCTGACGCAGGCGCCAGATAGTCTGCACCAGATGCTGCAGCTCGGCCGACGCGTCAACTAGCGTGGACAGATCGCGCGAGCCCTCGGCATTTTGCTGAGCCATGTGCTGCGCCATGGTTAGTCCTCCTCCAGGATCACGTGGCGGAACGCGCCGTCCTCGTAGATGCCGTAGCTGTGCGTGCCGTCCTTGGGAATGCTCACGCTACCGGGGTTGAAGAGCCACAGGCCCGGGTGCGCGGCGCTTGCCTCGTTAACCTTGATGTGCGTGTGACCGTAGACGAGCGCGGAGCCCTCGGGCAGCGCGGGCGCGTGGTCGACGCTGTTGTGCATGCCGGCGCCAAAGACATGGCCGTGCGTCAGGAACAGCTCGCGGCCGGTCTCGTCGAACAGCGTGGCGTAGTCGGCCATGACGGGAAAGTCGAGGACCATCTGGTCGACCTCGGCATCGCAGTTGCCGCGTACCGCGATGATGCGGTCGGCCAGGGCGTTGAGCAGCGGGATCACGCGCTTGGGGGCGTAATCGCGCGGCAGGTCGTTGCGCGGACCGTGATAGAGCAGGTCGCCCAGCAGCACGATGCGGTCGGGCTGCTCGGACTCGATGGCGGCAACCAGGCGCTCGGCCCAATATGCCGAGCCGTGGATGTCGGAGGCGATGAGGTATTTCATGGGGAGATCCTTTCGAATGGGGTTGATGGGGCGGGTGTGGCGCGTCGCCGACCGTGTCACTCAAATTGCAGAGCCGCGGCTTGTGCTGTCTGTATCACGCGCTGGAGCGGCACACCGTGCTCGCGGGCAAGGCGGGCGCAGTCCTCGTACTCGGGCGCTGCACGCTCGCTGCCGTCGGGCAGGGTGGCCACCTTGACGAACACCTCGCCCCATGGCGTCGTTACGCGCTCAAAGCGGCGTGGTAGGCAAACGCGCTCCATAACCTGGCGACGAATGCCGTTGGTCGTGGTTTCCAAGAAGATGATCGTCTGCAGGCGCTCGATATCCTCGTAGGTGCAGATTACCTGCAGCTGCCAGCCGGGGCGGCCTTTCTTACAATAGAGGGGCAGCCAGTGCACCTCGCGCGCACCCGCCTCGCGCAGGCGGTCGGCGGCGTAGGCGAGTACCTCAGGCGACGCGTCGTCGATGTCGCATTCCAGCTTGACGATGGTTTCAGGCGCATCGGTCTCGCGGGACAGCGGGGATGTGCTATCGCATGGCATACGGTCCGGCTCCTTTCCGCGCGGGCTCGTTTTGTTCATCCAAACGCTAGCACATCGGACGTGGCACAAGCGTGACTTTCGTCCGTCGCCGCCCTTGCCCCCATCCAAACGTGTACGTCAGCCTCCAAACATGTCATTATTTGTCGGTTTTGGAGGCTGACGTACACGTTTTGAGAGCAAGCGAGGCCGCACCACGCGCCGCGCAACCTTTCCAATCGATTTCGATCCCCGGCGTGCCCGGCGTGTTGAGAGCTGCGCCATTACAATGAAGCGGATTCGCTTGACGCAAAGGAGCCGCTATGCCCATGTGCCCGCTGGTCGATTGCCATACCCACACCTCGTTTTCGGACGGGCATGCCTCGTTTGAGGACAACGTCCGTGCCGCTGCTGCGGCCGGCTGCCGCGTCATGGTCTCGACCGACCATCTCACCCTGCCCGCCAGCATGGATGCCAACTGCGAAGTGCAGGTTACTGAAGGCGACCTGCCGGCACATCATCTGGCTTTTGAGGATGCCCGCAAGCTTGCCGCGCAGATCGCGCCGGAGCTCGAGCTTATCTATGGCTTTGAATGCGATTGGTACGAAGGCTGCGAGCCCTTGGTTGAGCGCTGGTCCGATGGCGCCGTGGTGCGCCTGGGCAGCGTACATTGGATCGGCGACCCCGGCGATATCATGGCCGGGGCCGCAGGCACGGCGGGAACGGAAAATGTCGCTCGCCCCGATACGCCAGATTCGCTCTGTGGCTGGATCGACGACGACACCAACCTGCACGTCTGGGAAAATCTGAGCGTGCGCGGCGTATGGGAGCGCTATGTCGACGACTGGTGCCACGCCTGCGAGAGCTCGCTCAACTTTGACGTGATGGCCCATCCCGACCTGGTCATGCGTTTTTCGAAGGAGGGCTTCGCGCCCGACTTTGACCCCACGCCGCTCTGGGAGCAGATGGCCGAGTGCGCCCACGACACGGGTCGCCGCGTTGAGGTTTCGACCGCCGCGCCGCGCAAGGGCCTCGACGATTACTATCCCGCGACCGGTCTGTTGCGTTGCTTCGCCCACGCCGAGGTGCCGATCACTTTTGGCTCGGACGCGCACCGCGCCTGCGATATCTGCTGGAACATCCGCGAAGCCCAGGCCCACGCCTACGAATGTGGCTACCGCACCTTCGACATCCCCCACCCCACCGGCGAATGGGAATCCACGCCCCTCTTCTAACCCATCCCCTTCATCAGTTGCGGTGAAATAGGGACCGTTTTGCCTGATGAAGCGTTTAAACAGTCCCTATTTCACCGCAACTTCCATGGGGCCAAGGTAGCTAATTTAGGTTTGACTTAGTGGCGGCGGGCGTTGAGTTCGCCGGCCAGCTCGTCGAGGGTGATGCCATAGCGCTCGAGCGTTACGAGCAGGTGGTAGATCAGGTCGCCGGCCTCGTAGCGAATGTGGTCGTGGTCGTTGTCCTTGCAGGCCATGATCACCTCGCTCGCCTCCTCGGCAAGCTTCTTGAGTAGCTCGTCCTCGACTTCGGTCAGCAGACGCGCGGTATAGCTCTCCTGCGGCGATGTATCACGACGACCGTGAATCACCTCGGCCAGACCTGTCAGCGTCTCGCCGATGTTTCCCGGCTGTACGTTAGCTGTTCTGACTCCCATGGTTATTTCCTCTCGTTACTGCAGCGTAAAGTAAGTACCGGTCTCATCGAACCGAAGCTTTGCGCCCTTTTTCTCAAAGAACTCAACGATGACGGCATGGGCCTCGTCGAGCCTTTCCTTCTCGGCCTCGAGCCAAAACGACTGCGCCCCGCAGGCATCGGTCAGGTGCACGCGGCATGGCACGCCCGCGCGGAGGAGCTCGGTGTTGCAGCCGGCGACCTCGAACGGCGTCACGACTTTCATCGCACTCCCCCTTCCACGCGCTTAAAGAAGCAGGTACGGTTGCCGGTATGGCAGGCCGGACCCGGCGAGTCCACCTTGACCAGCAGCGTATCGCTATCGCAGTCGGTCCAGAGTTCCTTAACCTCCTGCATATTGCCACTCGTCGCGCCCTTGTTCCAGAGCTCCTGGCGACTGCGGCTCCAAAACCACGTGGTGCCGGTCTTGAGCGTCAACCCCACCGACTCCTCGTTCATCCAGGCAACCATAAGCACCTCGCCGGTGTCATACTGCTGAACCACACAAGGAATCAGCCCGTGGGCGTCGTATTTAAGATCAGCAGCTTCTACTACCTCAGTCATCATTTCTCCCAAGTAATAACAGTAAGCCCCACAGGTCGGCGAGGGTTGTCCAGGTGCCGCAGGTTGCCGCGAAAGAGGAGCGACGCGTACTTTGGTACGCGAGCGACGGTTTGAGCGGCAAGATGCGGTGCCTGGGCAAGCCGCAGCGCTAGAAGTCCAACCTGACAGGGATGCCCTGCGAGGCCATATACTCCTTCACCTGGCGAATGCTGAACGTTCCAAAGTGAAAGACGCTGGCCGCCAGCACGGCGTCGGCCTCGCCCTCGATCACGCCTTCGGCAAAATGCTCGAGCGTGCCCACTCCGCCGCTCGCGATGACGGGAATCGGCACCGCGCGCGCCACGGCGCGGGTGAGCGCCAGGTCAAAGCCGGCCTTGGTGCCGTCGCGGTCCATACTGGTGAGCAAGATCTCGCCGGCGCCGCGACGGGCCGCCTCCTCGGCCCACGCCACCGCGTCGATACCCGTGGCGTTGCGGCCGCCCGCCGTGAAGACCTCCCACTTGTCGGCACCCGGCTCTCCGGGCAAACCGACGCGCTTGGCATCGATCGCCACGACCACGGCCTGGCTGCCAAACGCCGCGGCAGCCTGGCTAATCAACGACGGATCGCGCACGGCGGCAGAGTTAAGCGACACCTTGTCGGCGCCGGCTGCAACCATGGTGCGCATGCCCGCCAGGTCGCGAAATCCGCCGCCCACGGTATAGGGAATAGCGAGCTCCTCGGCCGCATGCGCCGCCATCTCGATGGTCGTCGCGCGGTTGTCGCTCGTGGCGGTAATGTCCAGGAAGACAACCTCGTCCGCACCCTCGCGGTCGTAGGCGCGGGCTAGCTCCACCGGGTCGCCCGCATCGCGCAGGTTCACAAAGTTGACGCCCTTGACCACGCGGCCGTCCTTGACGTCCAGGCAGGGAATCACACGTTTGGTAAGCATGGACTACTCCTCCCCTCGGGCGGCGGCCAGCGCCTGTACCAGCGTAAAGTTGCCCTCGTAGAGCGCACGGCCGGTAATGGCACCCTCAATAGCATCCTCACCCACCGCAGCCAGCGCGCGAATGTCGTCGAGCGTAGAGATGCCGCCCGAAGCCACGACAGGAAAGCCCGCGACCTTGGCAACATGGCGATACGCCGCCACATCGATGCCCGTCTGCATGCCATCGCGCGCGATGTCGGTATACACCAGATGCTTAAAGCCCAGCTCGGTGAGCTGTGCCACGGCATCGTCGAGTGCCACGCCCGCGCCGTCGCGCCAGCCGTTCACCTTGACCTGGCCGTCGCGCGCGGCGATGTCTGCCACCAACAGCTCGCCAAAGCCTTGGGCCGCCACCTCGGCAAAACCCGGCTCGGTCACGAGCACCGTGCCCAGTGCGATGCGACGCGCGCCGTAGCCGGCCAACTCGTCGATGCGTGCAAGCGAGCGAACGCCGCCGCCCACGTCCACAGACAGACCGTCGATGCCGCAGATGCCCTTAATCGCCGCCGAGTTGGCAGCGCACGTGTCCTCGTCCTCGCCAAAGGCAGCAGACAGGTCGACGACGTGCACCCAGCTCGTACCCTGCGCGGCAAATGAGCGGGCGACTGCCACGGGGTCGTCGGAATATACCTTGCAGCGGCTGCGGTCACCGCGCTCCAGGCGCACGACCTTGCCACCGATCAGATCGATTGCGGGAAACAGGATCATCGGCCGGCCTCCTCGACGATGTTGACGAAGTTCTTAAGGATGCGCTGACCCAGCGCGGAGGATTTCTCGGGATGGAACTGGCAGCCCCACACGTTGCCGTGACGCACGATGCACGGGAAGCTCCGCGTATAGTGCGTGCGCGCCAGCACATCGGCGGCATCGGCATCGTCGGCCACCGCGTAGCTGTGGGTGAAATACATGTTGGCACCCTCGGCAAAACCGGCGAGCAGCGGGTCGGCCGCACCGGCGGGCGTCATGTGCACCTGGTCCCAGCCCACGTGCGGCACCTTCAGGCGACTCGATTTCAAGCGCGTGCACGAGCCACGCATAATACCCAGGCCATCGGCCCAGGGACCGCCAGCCTGCTCGGGGGTGTTGCCATCGGCAACCGCGCCCTCGTCCGCAGGCACGCCCTCGTTGCCGCGCTCGAAAAATAGCTGAAGGCCCAGGCAGATACCGAGCAGCGGAGTTCCGGCGGCGACGGCATCGAGCACCGCATCCGCCTCGCCGCTCTGGCGCATAAAGGCGATCGCGTCATAGAACGCGCCCACGCCCGGGATGACCAGGCCGTCGGCATTGCGGATCTGCTCCGGATCGTCCGATGTGCAGGCGGCGGCACCGGCGCGCGCAAGCCCGCGCACAACACTCGATAAGTTGCCCTTGTGGTAGTCGACCACCACGATCTTCGGTTCGCCCACGCGACCCTCCCTTTTCCCATCATCCAAAACCACCACAAAGGGGACAGGCACCTTAGTGGTGGTTTGTGCGATCCGTCAGCTACAGTGAGCCCTTGGTGCTGGGGATGCCCTGCACGCGGGGATCCAGCTCACAGGCATGGCGCATCGTGCGACCCACGGCCTTAAAGGCGGCCTCGATAATGTGATGCGAGTTGCTGCCCGCCAGCTCGCGCACGTGCAGCGTGAGCTTGGCGTCGCGCGCAAAGGCGTAGAAGAACTCGACGGCCAGCTCGGTATCGAAGCTGCCCACGCGCTCGGTCGGCACGGGCAGCTCGCAGTAGGCCTGCCCGCGGCCCGAAATATCAACAGCAGCCATCACAAGTGTCTCGTCCATGGCGATCGCCGCGTCGGCAAAGCGCGTAATGCCCGCCTTGTCGCCCAGCGCCCGGCAAAATGCCTCGCCCAGCACAATACCCGCGTCCTCGACGGTGTGGTGCGCATCGACCTCCACGTCGCCTACCGCGTGCACCGTCAGATCGAACAGACCATGGCGGCCAAAAGCGTTGAGCATGTGGTCGAAAAACGGCACGCCGGTCGAGATATCGCACACGCCGCTCCCGTCCAGGTCGAGCTTGACGACAATATCGGTCTCCCCCGTCTTGCGGGTCACCTCGGCATAACGGCCCATCTACATCTCCTCCTTCACCAGCGCGGCAAACGCAGCCAGCACCTCGTCGTTTTCCTGCGGGGTACCCACGGTAATGCGTAGGCAGTCCGCGAGCCCCGGCGCGTAGCTAAAGTCGCGCACCAAAATCGAATACTCGTCGCGCAGACGCTCGCGCACGCGCGTGGCATGCGGCGTGCGCACGAGCACAAAGTTCGCCGCACTCGCCCACGCCTCCACGGTCAGACCCTCGGCAGCCATTGCGCGCAGGGCGCACAGCTCGCGCTCGCGCTCGGATGCAACCTGTGCCACCACGGGCGCGTACGCATCGCGGGCACGCACGCAGGCAAGCGCGGCGGCCTGGCTCAGAACGTTAACCGAATAAATCTGGCGAATCGCCGCGAACACGTCAATAACCTCGGGCACCGCGATCACATAGCCCAGGCGCGTGCCGGCGGCGCCAAACGCCTTGGACAGCGTGTGCAGAATCACCAGGTTGGGATGCTCGGCGATAAGGCCTTGCGCCGTGGTGGCCGCGCCAAACGAATCGTCGGCAAACTCAACGTAGGCCTCGTCGACCATTACCATGCCGGGGCACGCATCGCACAGGGCCGCGACAAAGTCGAGCGGCGCCACATCGCCCGTGGGATTGTTGGGCGAGGTCACGATGGCCAGGTTGCACTCCGGTGCCGCGGCGAGCACGGCTGCCTGGTCGAGCTCAAAGGTCGCCGGATCACGCCACACGTCGCGCACCTCGGTCTGACAGAGCGACGCAAAGAACGCGTACTCGCTAAAGCACGGCGGGCAGTTGAGCAGGGTCCGCCCCGCGCCGCCAAACGCCAGCAGATAGTTATAGAGCAGCTCGTCGCCGCCATTGCCCACGCAGATGCTCTCGCGCGTCACGCCATGCCAAGCGGCCAGCTCGTCGCGCAGGTCGTTGGACATGGGATCGGGATAGCGGTTGAGCGGCGTAGCGGCGAGCGCCGCGTCAATCGCCTCGCGCACGCCGGCCGGCACGGGATAGGTGTTCTCGTTGGCCGAAAGGTTGATGCGCGTGGGCGTAAAGTTGGGATCGTAGGGCTCAATGCCGGCCAAGTAGGGCTGGACGAGCTCCTTCATGCGGGGCGTCAGCTCGGCCATATTAGGCCTCCTCGCCGGTCGCGCCAGCGCTATCCGAGCCTGCAGCCGCCAGGTCCACGCCCTCGGCGACCGTCACGGTCGTATCGCCCGGCCAGGCGACCTTGGTCAGGTCGGCTGCAGCCAGCGACTCGGCACTCACGGCATCCTCGCCCTGCTCCAGCACGCGACGACGCAGGGCGGCAGAGAGCGCGTGCGCCCACAGGCCCTCGGCCTCGGCCAGGCGCTGCGTAGCGGGAGCGTCGGAGAGCAGACCCTCGGGCGTATAGCAAATGACGCTCGAGCGCTTAACGAACTCTTCGACCGAAAGCGGGTTGGAGAACATGGCCGTGCCGCCGGTCGGCAGCGTGTGGTTGGGGCCAGCAACATAATCGCCAAGCGGCTCGGAGCTCCAAGCGCCCACAAAGATGGCGCCGGCGTTGCGAATGCCGCCAAGCAGGCCCATTGCATCCTTGCAGTGCAGCTCCAGGTGTTCGGGCGCCACGGTGTTCACGGCCTCGACGGCGGCAGCCATGTCGGCGGCCACCACGATGGTGCCTTCGTTGTCGAGCGAAGCGCGCGTGATCTCGGCACGCGGCGACTGCGCCACCAGGATGTCGATGCCAGCCTCGACCTCGCGCGCAAACTGCTCGTCGCAAGTCACCAGATAGCAGGCTGCCAGCGGATCGTGCTCGGCCTGGGCCGTCAGGTCTGCCGCGACCACCATAGGCTTGGCCGTGGCGTCGGCCAGCACGCAGACCTCGGAGGGACCGGCGACCATGTCGATTCCCACGTCACCCGAGACGATCTGCTTGGCCGCGGCAACAAAGGCGTTACCCGGTCCGGTGATTTTGTCGACGCGCGGAATGGTCTCGGTACCATACGCAAGTGCGGCCACGGCCTGAGCGCCGCCCACCATATAGATCTCGTCCACGCCGCCGAGCTTTGCCGCGGCGAGCGTGTAGGGACTGATCAGGCCGTCTTTTTGCGGCGGGGTCACCATAACCACGCGCTTGACGCCGGCGACCTTGGCGGGAATGGCGTTCATGAGCACGGTGGAGGGATATTGCGCGCGGCCGCCCGGTACATAGATGCCGGCCGCCGCGAGCGGGGTTACCTTAACGCCGAGCATCGTGCCGTCCGCACGCGTGGTAAACCAGCTCTGCTCGACCTCGCGCTGGTGGAACTCGCGAATCTGACGCGCAGCCTTCTCGAGCGCGGCGACAAAAGCCGGATCGAGACCTTCGAGCGCGGCATCGATCTGCTCCTGCGGCAGACGGAAGCTCTGCAGCTCGACACCGTCAAAACGCTGACAGTAATCGCGCACCGCGGCATCCCCGTTGGCACGCACGTTGGCCACGATATCGCGGGCGGCGTCGATGATGTTTTGCGGCAGCACGCCCTTGCGGTTGAGCTGGTTGGTAACGAGGCACTCACCGGGAGCAAGCTTGATGGTCTTCATATCGGTATCCCCTATCGGTCGAGGTTGTGTTCGAAAAACGAGAGGCCGGGCGGCGGCGCCAATCGGCCCGCAGCCCGTACGTTGGGGCGCCCGTGCGCGCTCGCGCTATTGTGCCGAGCCCGCGACGGGCTCAAAATGCTTGTCCTTAACGGCCGCGGCCAAGCGGTCTGCCAGATTGCGTACGCGCGGATCCAGGCGTGCAGCACCCGGATTGACAAAGAAGCGGGCCGTGCAGTCCATGATGCGGCCGGTGATGACCAGGTCGTTGTCGCGCAGCGTGGCGCCCGTGGCGGTGATGTCCACGATGCGATCGGTCATGCCGACAATGGGGCCCAGCTCGATGTTACCGTGCAGTGAAACGATATCGGCATTCACGCCGCGCTCGGCATACCAGGCACTCGCAATGCGCGGGTACTTGGTGGCCACGCGAAGCGAACCGCGGCGGGCATAGTTGCGCTCGGCCTGGCCGGCGCGCCACGCGGGCTCCGCCTCGATAAAGGTGCACAGACCATAGCCCAGGTCGACCAGCTGCAGCAGGTTGAGGTCTGCCTCAATGAGCGAGTCCCAACCGCAGATGCCGCAATCGGCACCACCGCAGCCCACAAAGGCAGGCGCATCGCTGGGACGCACGATGACAAACTCGATATCACCGACCGCGCCCTTGCCGGCACGCGTGTCGCGGCCGCGCACGATCAGGTGACGGCCGGGGTCACGCAGCTCAGAGACGTCCAAACCCGCGGTCTCAAGCACGTCGAGCGTGTCGGCCTTAAGCGAGCCCTTGGGCACAGCGATGCGCAGCGGGCCCTCGGCGCCACGGCCCGCGGCGTGATCGCCGTCGGAAGCGGCATCCTCGGCCGAGGTGCGCGCGGCCTCCAGGCGCTCGAGCGAAAAGGCGAAGCCCGCCGCCGGCGCCTCGATACCGTCGCCAAATGCGCCGGTAAAGATGGAGTCATAGCGTCCGCCCGAACCGACCGGATCGGGCAGTCCGCCGGCATAAGCCTTAAAGACCAGGCCCGTGTAGTAATCGAAAGAGTTCATGATAGAGAAGTCGAACGACAGCACCTGGGCGTCCTCGGGTGCCAGGCCCTCAACCAGGGCACGCAGTTCGCGCGTCAGCGGCGCGACGATACCGGCGGCCTCCAGCAGCGCGTCCGCGCGGTCGAGTACCTCGGCACCGCCGTGCAGACGCGGCAGCTCGCTAATGGCGGCCTTGACGGCATCGGACTCGGTGCTTGCCGCCACGCGGGCATCGAGGCCCACAAAGTCGTTGGCGTGCACGCAGCGCAGGGCCTCGGCGGCCAGCTCGCAATCCTCGCACGCCGCGAGCAGTTCCTTAAACGGACGCACGCTACCTGCGATAATGCGCGCATCGGGCAGTGCCAGCTTACGCACGGCCTCGGCCACGAGCGAGACGATCTCGACATCGCCCGCGGTATCGCCCGCACCGATAAGCTCAAAGCCCAGCTGTGTAAACTGACGCGAGCCACCGGCATTGCGCTGGCACTCGCGAACCACCGGCGCCTCGTATCGAAGGCGCAGGGGCAGGTCGGCAGCGTGCATGCGGGTCGAAACCAGACGCACGATCGGCAATGTGTTGTCGGGACGGACCACCAGTAGGCGGCCATCATCGTCAAAGAGCTTAAACGGCGTGTCCGCAATGCGGCCGCCTTCCTCGAGCGAACCCTTGTCCTCGAGTAGCGGCGTCTCGACCGGCAGGTAATGATGCTCCCTAAAGCAGCCCTTCACCGTCAGCGCGATCTCCTCGCGCGCCTGAGCCTCCTCGGGCAATATGTCCCGGAATCCCCACGGTGTGGCCGTCATCTGGTGAGCCTCCTCATGCTGTGTTTCATATAGAGCAGAAGACCGGCATAGCTCCGCCGGTCTTCTGGGTACTTTAGCATACTAGAGTGCTTGCGGGGAGAATCGTCCTCCTCGGCTCACACCGTATTCATTTGGAAACATAGGGGAAAGCGTGTCCCGCCCGCCAGCCAAAAACTGGGATGCGGTTTCCGGTTGAGGTCCTCAGCGGAAAGTGTGTCCCATTCTGAGCGCCTGTTCTGGGACGTGCTTTCCGCCAGAAGCCTCAAGCGGAAAGCACGTCCCGTTTCTCAAAAAGCGTCAAACGCCAACTCGGCGCCCTGTCCCACTTAGGCGCCAATCGCACGTCGGTACTCCGCCATAACCTGAGCGTCGGCTGCCGCGGGATTGGCAAAATAGCGCCAGTCATAGGTCTCGGCCGAAACAACTCCGCGATAGCCGCGCGCCACCAGCCTATCTAGGTCGGCGCGCATATCGCGGTCGCCGTCACCCCAAGCAAGATGCGTCGTGCCGTCTGCCGCAACATCGACAAAATGCACGTGGGCGACATCATCGCCAAGCAGATCGAAATAATCGTCGATGGTATCCCCTGCCACCGCCATAGCGCCCAAATCCAGACACGCCTTAAGTGCCGGATGATCAACTGCCTCGATCATGCGCTTCGTGTCGGCCGCCGAGTTCACGATCATCGACTCAACCGGCTGTAGGGCCTCGAGCACCAGTCGCACGCCGCGCTCTCCCGCATGCTCGGCAATCGTACGCAGCATCGAGGCGCTGCGACCCCACGCATCCTCGATCGGCTCGTTCAAAAATGCCCAGCCGCTCGAGACCATGACCTGCTCGGCTCCAAGTTCCGCCGCGATATCCACAACGTTCTTAAAGTACGCGAGCGTGCGAGCGCGCGCCTCATTCCCGCGCGCCGCGATATTCCACGGCTTGGGATTGTTCTGTTCGGGACAAAGCCCCACAATCCGAACCCCATACCGCTGTGATAGCTCCCGCACCTGCTCGAGCGAATCGTATCCATGGCAATCGACATACAGATGCATCGCCCCGGTCCAAAGCTCGCAACACGTGTAGCCCGAAGCCGACGCCGAAGAAAAGAACTCCTCAAGGTCAAAATAACGATGGCTGATATTCATGACGGCAAGCTGGGGATAGCTCATAATTACTCTCCAACCCAAGCGAGGCCCCGTTCCATATAGGAGCGAGGCCCGATTACACAAACGTTATTTGCTCTTAGTAGTCGAACTGGTGATAGTAGCGACGGTAGTTGAGGTTGTGCTTGGTGACCGTCTCGTAGTAAGCGGCAAGGCGATCGGTGATCAGCGAGGAAAGGATCCACGGAGACACGATGACGCGGAACTCGTCGTCAAGGCCGGGGATCGCGAACTCGGCGGTGTCGATGATGTTGATGTCGGTGTCGCCGGTCACGCCGCGGG
>JAUUSS010000169.1 GCA_030841765.1 Collinsella aerofaciens
TCGAGGGCAATGCGTTTCTGCATTCGATGGTCCGCACGATCGTGGGCACGCTTGTCGAGATTGGCATGCATCGCCGTGAACCCGAGTGGATGCGCGAGGTCATCGATGCTTGCGACCGTACCGCTGCGGGCCCCACGGCTCCTGCCTGCGGCCTTACGTTTATGGGCGTGGATTACGATCCCGCCGAGCTTGTCGTGCTCGACTAGGGGAGGGCTCGACGCGTCGTGCGTCGACACCCGTCATCTGTGGGCTGCGCGTGTGCAACATCTGTTCTTGGCGTGCAATACAACCGGTGTCTCATTGCTTTTATTGCCGGGGTGTACCATGAACCACGGTTTGGTTCATTGCTGTCGAGAGGACGGATAACTTGGTTCGACGTGGCTCGCATCCGCGACTTTCGGTGATCCTTGTGGTAGAAGGTTCGCCCAGCTATGCGATGCGTGCGCTCGAGAGTATCCAGAACCAAGACCTCTACGATTTGCAGATTGTCGTTGTCTGCCGCGATGCTGCGCCCGGTGTGCGCCATTCGCTTCAGGTTGCTGCCGACAGGGACATCCATATTGATTTGATTGACGTCGAGGACGCGAAGCGCGGCGCTTGTCTTCGTGCCGGTTTTGATGCCTCGCGCGGCTCTCAAATCATCGCCATGAACGCCGATGAGTGGTTTGCTCCGCAGGCCCTTTCCAAGATGGTCGATATCGCGTGCGATACTACGGCAGACATAGTGCTCCCCACGGTGTCGCTCGACCGCTATGATGCACATCGAGAGCGCCATTCGCGCGTCTTGGATGCTGCTCATATTTCCATCGATAGCAAATCCTCGATGGTGACCGGGCTGCCCCAGTTGATTTTAGGCGGCCTTGTCGTTCAGACCTCTGGCGTGATGTACAGCCGCTCGCTGTTTGAGGCATGCCTTTTGTGCGACAAGGTGTTTCGCACAGTTGGGTTTATGGCATGCGCGCTTTCGCAGGCACGATGCGTGTCCGGCTGCGGCGATGCTTGTTTCCACGCGGCGGCACCTAAGCTTACAGATGCCTTTGATCCCACCATGTATGCCAAGGTATCCGATGACACCCGAGCGCTCGACGAGCTTGCTGACTCACTCTCGGAAGCAGATAGCGGTGGTCGGCTCAAGCTGGCAAGCCAAAAGTTCTACTTTGCCGGACTGGTCGCCTGCATCGAGAATTTGTGTCTGAGCCCGCATGGGGTGTCGTCAATCGAGCGTTCCGCCCGCATGCGTGATATGCTCGAGGCACCTCGAACCCGTCAAATGGTCGCCGCGCTCAAGGATAACCATCGGGGGCTCGGTCTGTTGTTTGGGCCGATTGCCAGCGCCAAGCCCGCGCGATGCGTGATGTGTACGCATCTGGCAGCTTTTCTTAACCGGACGGGCGCAAAAACCGCCTAAACGGCTCATTACGAAACAAACTTGCATAGAATTGTTTCGAAATGCGTTCTTATACACAAAAGCCTTCAAATAGCGTTAAACTATTCAATCACTGATTGATTGTCTCCGCCATCTTTTGGAGAGAGGGTTTGTATGGCTAAAAAACGCAATGGGCGCCAGGATGCCATTAGAGATATTGTGCGCAATAAGGACGTCCGCACGCAGCGCGTGCTGGTCGATGAGCTCCGCGCTATGGGCTTTGATTGCACGCAGGCGACTGTCTCTCGCGATATTGCCGATATGGGGCTGCGTAAGCTCCCTGAGGGCATCTATGTTCTGGCAGAGGACCTGCACCTGCAGCGTATGGTTTCCGAGCTCGTAACGGGCGTTCTGCGCACCGATAATCTGGTTATGATCAAGGCTCAGCCTGGTACGGCTTCCGGTATCGCCGCCGCCGTTGATGCGGCAGAGTTGCCCGATGTGCTTGGCTCGCTTGCCGGCAACGATACGATTTTGGTTATTGCCCAGACGGCCGAGGACGGCGAGCGTCTCGAGGCGCTGATCAATAAGCTGAGCAATTCTCGCAAGTAGGCGTGCGGGTCGTGCGCTCGGCACTGTGCGCGCTGACATAGTGGCTTGTAAGGGGTATCGACGTTGGTCGGTACCCCCTTTTTTGTCTGCCGGTATAAAGACCGCCCATCAGGTCGCATTAAACTAAAAAGGCCCCCGAGCAGTTTAATAAGCTGCTCGGGGGCCTTGTTGCTTATGGCCGGATGATTTCTAGCCGACCGTATCGTCAGGCGTGGGCGAGGGGTCGGGAGTGGGCGTAGGCGTAGGCGTGCCGCCATCGCCGCCGGTCGAACCACCAGTGGAGCCACCCGTCGAGCCACCGGTCGTACCGGTGCCGCCGGTGGTGTCGCCGCCCGTGGTCTCGGTGGTCGTGGTCGTCGTTGTCGTCGTTGTGGTGGTTTCCTCTTCGTCCTCGTTCTCGTCCTTGTCGTCGTTCTCCGTCTTCTTGGTGTTGTTGGTGCCGTAGAACTTCCAGACGCTGTTGTTCTTGTAGGTGGGCGCCGTTCCGGTCGCAAACTCCTCGCGCTCGGTACCGGTCAGAACGGTGTTCATAAACCGCTTAAAGACAGGCAGGTTGGTGCTGTCGCCCAGCAGGTCCGTACCGTACTTTTGGATGGGAATCTCGCCTGCGGAATAACCGGTCCACAGGGCGCATGCCAGTTGCGGCGTGTAGCCGCAGAACCACAGGTTGGTGGTGTTGTCGGTGGTGCCCGTCTTGCCGGCATAGGGCTG
>JAUUSS010000037.1 GCA_030841765.1 Collinsella aerofaciens
GGGAGCGCTCCCGCAAACTGCCTATTGACAACTTATAGGAGCGTCGGTTTTATTGTTGTATTGAATACATGCTTGATTAGATACGCATACAGGTTAGATACAGGTTGATCGCATGAACGCTTCATCTAAAAAGAGACTGACCCAATACGAGCGCTTGGCGGGCATGCTGCGCGACCGCATCGCCTCCGGCACCTACGCGCGCGGAGACAAGCTGCCGTCCGAGATGGAACTCATGGACGAATCGGGGCTGTCGCGCAGCACCGTACGCCACGCCCTTAAGGTGCTCGTTGACGAGGGCCTGGTGCGCACCGAGCGCGGGCGTGGCGCCTTTGTGGCCGACACGCCGGCACTCCACGAGAACAACCTGGTGTTTTCGAGCTACACGACACAGGTCCAGGGTCAGGGTATGAAGCCCACCACGCGCACGGTGGATTCGGGCTTTGCCAAGGCCGCGGGCAATGCGGCCAAGTTCTTCGATGTCGCCGTGGGCAGCAAGCTCGTCAAACTTGTCCGCCTGCGTTATCTGGACGATGCGCCGCTGTGCCTGGAGACCACCTATCTACCACCGAGCTTTGAAGCACTCATCGATCGCGATATCAACGGTTCGCTCTACGCCACGCTGCGCCAGGAATTCCATCGCGCGCCGGCACAGGGACATAAGACCTTTGAGGTGTGCTATGCCTCGCAAAACGAGGCGTTTTTGCTCAACGTTGGGCGCGGGCAGGCGCTGATCCTGATCACCGACTACGTGTACGACACCGACGGCCGACCGCTCCATGTCTCCAAGCGCATCCAGCGCACCGACCGTGCCAAATACACCGAGCCCATCGGCTAACCTGCCAAAATAAACCTGTCCCTAAATGGTAGGTTTGAGGAGGTCGGGGAACCAGGTTGGTTTGGGTTGGTTGGGGACGCGCTCGGCTAGGACCAACTCCATCCAGCACATGTCGTACCAGCGGCCGAACTTTTGGGCGCAGCGATCGAAGGCGCCCACCAGGCGATACCCCATATGGGCATGGAAGTCCTGGCTGTTGTGCGTCAGGTACTCATCGTCCTTGTCGTGCGGCACGGCGATGAGGGCGCACATGTTGGTGATACCCATCGCGATCAGGCATTGCTTAAGCGCGTCATGCAGCTTGCGGCCCAGCCCGCCGTGGCGCACATCACGCGCCAGGTAGATCGATGTCTCGACCGACCAGTCGTATGCCTCGCGGCTGTTGAGCGGACTCACATAGGCATAGCCTACCGGACGCCCGTCCAGTTCCATCACCAGATACGGATAGCGCTTGAGCGTGCGCTCGATGCGCCCGGCGAACTCCTCAACGCTCGGCACCTCGTATTCGCAGGTAATCGCCGTCTGGCGCACATACGGCTCATAGATGGCAAGCAACGCCGGCGCATCATCGGGCGTCGCCAGACGAATCGTCGGATCGGACATCTCGGTCATACAACCCTTCCCCCTCAAAAACAAAGGCCACCTTGCGCCAAACCCAGCGCAAGGCGGCCCCTTGTCATTACATCAGGCTACAGAACAGCCGCCAACGCGTCGATGTCCTCCTGCGTCGTGGCCCAGCTGGTGCAAAAGCGCACCACCGTGTGAGTATCGTCGTACTTTTCCCAGTACTCGATCGAGGCATGCTCGCGAATGCGGGCCATATCCTCGTTGGGCAGAATCACAAACTGCTGGTTCGTGGGCGTCTCCAAAAAGAACTGGTAACCGCGCTCGTGCAGCACACGACGTAGCGTCTGGGCCGTCTCGATCGCCTGTCGACCAATCTCAAAATACAAGCCATCGGTAAAGAGTGCCTCAAACTGCACGCCCGTCAGGCGGCCCTTGGCCAACAGCGCGCCGTGCTGCTTAATGCGCGGAATGGGATGTGCCGGAGCGTGCATGCCGCAGAACACCACAGCCTCGCCGCAGAGCGCGCCGCACTTGGTGCCGCCGATGTAGAACACGTCGCACAGCTGCGCCAGCTCGGGCAGGGTAATGTCGCACTCATCGGCCGCCAGCGCATAGGCCAGGCGAGCACCGTCCACAAACAGCGGAATCTCGCGCTTCTGGCATACCGCATGAATCGCCGCGAGCTCGGCCTTGGAGTACAGCGTGCCGTACTCGGTCGATAGACTCACGTACACGGCGCCCGGGAACACCGTGTGCTCGTAGCTCTCGTTTTCGTAGAACACCTGGATATAGTTCTCGAGGTCCTCGGCGTGCATCTTGCCCTCGTAGCCGGGGATGGTGAGTACCTTGTGGCCGCCAAACTCGATGGCGCCCGCCTCGTGGCAGGCGACGTGGCCAGTCTCGGCAGCAACGACGCCCTCGTACGGCGCGAGCAGCATGTCAATCACCGTCGCGTTGGCCTGCGTGCCGCCCACCAGAAAAAACACGTCGGCATCGGGGGCTTGGCAGGCCTCGCGAATAAGTTGCTTGGCACGCTCGGTATGCGCATCGGTACCGTAGCCGGGCTGCGGCTCCATGTTGGTATCGACGAGCGCCTGCAGCACCGCTGGGTGTGCGCCGTGGGAATAGTCGTTGTTGAACGCGAGCATGGCAATCCTCTCTTACCGGGTATCGGCCAGATGATTCAAACGGAGCTATTGTACGCCGTTGGGATAGGCAATGCGCGCGGCAAGGCACTCAAGCGCCAGTACCAGGGCAAAACCGCAGCTCACGTCGCTCAAAAAGTGTGCACCGATCACGATGCGGCCAAGCGCGACGAGCGCCGCGACCACAGCCGCCGCCCAAAAGATCACGCGGCGACGCGAAGATTTTTCCTTAAAGGCTGCCGCGGGAAGCCCGGCGAGCATAAGGCCAATCGCCGCATGCGCCGTGTGTCCGCTCGCAAACGACTTAAAGCCGTCCTTGACTACACCGGCGGCAATATAGGCCCACTTGTCAGGGTTGCCGATCACCCACCACGGCTGAAACTCGAGTCCCTGCGTCACCTCGATCACGCGCATGCGTGGGCGCGACCACAGCGGCTTGACAATCACGTTGAGGATGATGGCCTGAGCGACCCACACGACAAGCACCATCAACGCCCAGCGCGTGAGCTCGTCGGGCTCGGTCGTGCGCGTGAGACGATAGACGATAAGATTGGCGGCGATGACCAGCACAAACGTCAGCACCAACTGAGCCGCGATGAGTTTGCCGCCAACCCTCAGGGACGAAACGATCTCGTAGCCGAGCAGGCCCACGTTGATGAGGATGCCGAGCACGGCGAGCCATTTGCTCCCCCTGGAGTCGGGACGCACCGCGCGCACGAGCATAACGCCCGCGATGCTCGCCGTCAGCTCAAACGGCAGCTCGCCGGCCGCCTCGATAAAGCGACCGTACATGCTGCCGATATTGAACAGCGCGCTCGAGATCTGATAATCGAAGAAGCTGCCCACGCCCAGACAAAGACACAGGACAACCGCGATAATGGCGACATCTTTCTTATAGATGTATCCGAACATGCTTTCCTTTCGATGGAGCCAGATTGCCCAAATGGGGCGTTTGCAGCGTCGACCCGTTAGTCGTCGTCGCTGGCACCCAGCTGTTGCAGCAGCATGAGTGCCGCGGCCACGGGGCCGGTGCCGTCGTTGGCGTCGAGACCGCGACCCAGGCCGCTGCCCGCGCCGGCGCCCGCCTTGTAGGGCACCGACAACTTGCGGCTCTTGGGGAAGTTCACCGCGCCATAGCGGGTCTTAAGCTCAAAGGCCACCTTCTTGGGCACGTCGACGCCCAAAAACGTGATGCGACCGCCGCTGAGCGTGACGCTCTCGAGCCCCAGGCGCTCGCCGCGAATGCGGATGCGCGCGCGATTGAACAGGTTGAGTCCCGCCAACGGCAGCTCACCATGCGCGGCCTCGGTCTCTTCCTGCACCTCGTCAATGCTCTCCAGGTCCTCGGCCGCTGCGAGCTTACGGTACACGAGCACGCGCTGGTCCACCGCCGGCAGGTACTCCTCGGACAAGAAGTAGTCGGCCGGCAGGTTAATACCCACGCTCGCCGCCTCCACGCCGGCGTCGTCATCGCCGCGCGCCTCGGCCACGGCCTGGCCCAGCATCTGCGTAAACAGATCAAAGCCCACGCTCGACAGGTTGCCGTGCTGCTCGGCTCCCATAAGCGAACCGGCGCCACGGATCTCTAGGTCGCGCATGGCGATGCGCATGCCGCTGCCCAGGTCCTGGAACTCGGAAAGTGCGGTCAGGCGCGCCGTTGCCTCCTCGGTGAGCGGCAGCTCGCCGGGGAACATAAAGTACGCGTAGGCCTGCGTGGCAGAGCGGCCCACACGGCCCTTGAGCTGGTAGAGCTGCGCCAGGCCAAGGCGCTGCGAGTCCTCGATGATCAGCGTGTTGGCCGTTGCGTTGTCGATGCCGCTCTCCACGATGGTCGTGGCGATGAGCACATCGATCTTTTTGGTCGCGAACTCAATCATCACGTCCTCGACCTCGCGCGGGCTCATCTTGCCGTGTGCCACGCCCACGCGCGCCTCGGGCGCGGCCTCATGCACGCGCGCCACGGCGTCATCGATGGTCTTAACGCGGTTGGACACGTAGTACACCTGGCCGCCGCGGCCCACCTCCAGGCGAATCGCCGCGCTCACCACATCGGGGTCGTACTCCCCCACGTGCACGATCACGGGACGACGCCCGGTCGGCGGTGTGGTGATCAGGCTCATGTCGCGCACGCCGCTCGTGGCCATCTGCATGGTTCGCGGAATAGGCGTTGCCGAAAGCGTGAGCACGTCGATTTGCTCGCGCAGGTTCTTGAGCTGCTCCTTGTGCTGCACACCAAAGCGCTGCTCCTCGTCGATGATCACCATGCCCAGGTTCTTGGGGTTCACGTCGGCAGAAAGCAAGCGGTGCGTGCCGATGAGCACGTCGATCGTGCCCTCGGTAAACGCCTTAAGCGCGCGCTTTTGCTGCGCCGGGGTGCGGAAGCGGCTGAGCACTTCGACCTCGAGGCCAAACGGGGCAAAGCGCTCAAAGAACGTCTCATAGTGCTGCTGGGCCAGAATGGTCGTGGGGCAGAGCACCATGACCTGGCGGCCGGAGTCCACGCACTTAAACGCCGCGCGCAGGGCAACCTCGGTCTTGCCAAAGCCCACGTCGCCGCACAGCAGGCGGTCCATGGGCTTGGGCGCTTCCATGTCGGCCTTGATGTCGGCAATAGCCTCCAGCTGGTCGCGCGTCTCGTCGTAGGGAAAGCTCTCCTCCATCTCGATCTGCTCGGGCGTGTCGGGCGGGCAGGCGATACCGGTAATCGACGAGCGGCGTGTATACAGGTCGACCAGGTCAAACGCCAGCTTTTTGGCATTCTTGCGCGCCTTGTTGGTAGCCCGCGTCCAGTCGGCGGTGTTGAGCCTGGTCAGGCGCGGCTTGTCGCCGTCGGGGCCAACATAGCGCGTGATGCGGTCGACCTGCTCGAGCGGCACGTAGAGCTTGTCGCCGTCGGCATATTCCAGCAAAAAGTAGTCGCGCTCCTTGCCGCCCACTTCCTGGCGCGCGATCTCGCTAAAGAGCGCGATGCCGTGAGTGGCGTGCACCACGTAGTCGCCCGGCTTAAACGGAAACGTGATCTGCGTAATGTCCACCTTGCGGCGGCTGCGCGCGCGGTTGGCATCCATACGGGCGTTGAGGTCGGCGATCGAGAACACGGCCAGGTTGGCATCGGGCACCACCACGCCCTGCGGCAGGGCGGCATCGACAAAGGTCACGCGTCCGCGCGAGATAGTGGGCACGGCAGCACCGGCGGCAGCCTGGGCCGCGCCCGCCTCGAGCGAGCGGGCGTTGAGCGCGTCAGCCTTACGCTCGCGAATTGCAGCATGAGCATCCTGACGGGCAGCACGATCGGCAGAATCTGCCGCCGCCACGCGCACGCGCTCGCCAATGACGCCGGCGTTTTCGGGCGCGGCCGTCAGCGATTCCTCAAAGGTAATGCCCTCGTCGCCAAAGGTGAGCTCCATCGACTCGCGCGCGCCGCGGTCGGGAATGGCAAACACGCAGGCATAGCGCTTGCCCACGACTTCCTGAACGCGCGTCATAAAACGGTTGTCCGAGCCTGCGATAGCAGGCTGCTCAATCTTGAGCTCGGCCGTCACCGCACCGCCGGCACGGATGAGGCTTACGTAGTTCAAGCGCTGCTGGGCACCAAAATCGAGCTGTTGAGCGCGCACGTACAGACCATCCAGGCGGTCAATCCCTGCCTCGCCGGCACGCGCCTCGATATCCTCGTAGGCGCGCAGGCAGTCGTCGAACAGCGAGCGCGGCTCGGACAGAACCACGAGCGCCTTGCCGCTCACGTGCGCCAACGGGCTTACGGTCTGGCCGTACATCACCGGCAAAAAGCGGTCGAGCTCGGGCGTGACGATGCGCGCATCCACCATCTCGAGCAGCGCCGCCAGTTTGCTGTCATCCTGGCTGGCGCGATAGAGCGCCACATGCATGTTGTGGACGGCCTCGTCGGTGAGTGCCAGTTCGCGGCAGGGAAAGATTTCGATGCTGTCCTCGTTGCCGATGGTCTGCCCCGTGGAGCTCACCATGCGGCGGATGCGGTCAATCTCGTCGCCGAAGAACTCGATGCGCACGGGTGCCTTTTCCTGTGCGGGGAACACCTCGACGGTGTCGCCGTGAACGCGAAACAAGCCGGGCGCATCGGCGGCGCCGGCATTGGTGTAGCCCATGCCCACCAAGCGCTGCGGCACCTCGTCAAAGGGAATCTCCTCGCCCACCGCAAAAGTAGTGGACTCCCAGTAGCGGCTCTCGACCGGCGGCACGCAGCGCAGCAGCGCGCAAGCCGAGGCGACCATGATGCAGTTGTCCCCGCGCACGATGCGCCCCAGAGCCTCGCAGCGCTGCGCCACCACGGCGTCGTCCGGCGCCTGCTCGCGCCACGGATAGTCCTTGCGCTCAGGAAAACGACACACGTGCGCCAGGCCCACGTAGGCGGCAAGGCTACGCGCGGCGCGATCGGCCGCATCCTCGCCGCTCACGATATAGACCGTCGGGCGCGGACGGCGCGCAAACTGGGCGGCCGCCATAAGCGTGCGGCCCGACTGCGACACAGCCAGCGTCACGTCCTCGCCAGCATCGAGCCCGGCCTCGACGGCCTGCAAGGCCTCGGCAGTGTAGAGCTGCGCGGCTATACGGTGAATGAGCATGCTGTTCCTCCGGCATTGCAACGCCAAAAGCCCGCCGGGGCAAGCTCGGCGGGTATGCGGCGGATTTCATTGCCTGTCATGGTAGCGCATGGAGAGGACTCCGGCTCAAGAGCAAACCCAGCCCCGCAAAAAACGCCAGACGAAGATGCGTTCCGCCCTACCCCGCTACGCGCACGCTGGGGCACAAATCTGCCAGCGGACACTCGTCACACTTGGGTTTGCGGGCGTCGCAGATCTCGCGACCGAAGGTGATCCACTGATGGTTGACCGACTCCCAATACTCGTGCGGCAAAATCTTGAGCAGATCCTGCTCGGTCTTGAGCGGCTCCTTGGCATGTGTCTTGGGACTCAACATCAGGCGATGCGCAATGCGGTTGACGTGCGTGTCCACCGCAATGCCCTCCACGATGCCATACCCCACGTTGAGCACGATGTTCGCCGTCTTGCGTCCCACGCCCGGCAGCTTCACGAGTTCCTTCATGTCGGCCGGCACCTCGCCGCCATAGTCGGCGACGATCATCTGCGCGGCCTCCACGGCGTGCTTGGCCTTGCTCTTATAAAAGCCGAGTGACTTGATGGTGTCTGCCACGTCAGCCACACTCGCCCCGGCCATGGCCTCGGGCGTGGGCCACTGGGCAAACAGCTTCGGCGTCACCTTGTTGACCTGCGCGTCGGTCGTTTGCGCCGAGAGCAACACCGCGATCAGCAGGCGGAAGGGATTCTCGTGGTCCAAAAAGCACTCGACCGGGCCATAGCGACGGTTGAGGCGCTCACACACCTCAACGGCGCGCTCGCGTTTGGCGGCATTGGTCTCGCGTGGCATAACGACTCCTCGGCTCAACGGCACAATAAACTTATGGGCACAATTGTCCCACGTCCGAGACGCTTACGCCTCCAAGAATGCGCCGGTCTGACGGCTCCACAGGCTCGCGTACTCGCCACCCGCCTCGACGAGCTGCGTATGCGTGCCGTCCTCGACAATCTCGCCATCGGCCAGCACCACAATGCGGTCAAGCGCCGCCACGGTGGACAGGCGGTGCGCCACCACAATGGAGGTGCGGCCGCGCATCAGATTCTCGAGCGCCTCCTGCACCAACGCCTCGGACTCGCTGTCCAAGGCAGACGTCGCCTCGTCGAGCACCAGAATCGGCGCGTCGGTTAGGATGGCGCGGGCGATAGCCACGCGCTGACGCTGACCGCCAGAGAGCTTGACGCCGCGCTCGCCCACCATAGTGTCAAAGCCACGGGGCAAGCGGTCGATAAACTCGGTCGCATTAGCCAAGCGAGCCGCCTCGCGAATCTGCTCATCAGTGGCGTTGGGACGACCGTAGGCAATGTTTTCGCGAATGGAGCGGTGGAACAGCAGCGCCTCCTGCGGCACGTAGGCAACCTGACGGCGCAGGCTCTGCTGCGTGCAGCGCGAGACGTCCTGGCCGTCCACGAGCACGCGGCCGCCCTGTACATCGTCCAGGCGCAACAACAACTTGGTGAGCGTCGTCTTGCCCGAGCCCGATTTGCCCACCAGGCCCACGCGCTGGCCCGCCGCCACATGAAGTGTCAGGTCATCGAACACGCTCTCGCCCGCCGCAGCGTCACGGTACGCAAAGCTCAGCTGCTCAAAATCAATCGCGCCCTCGGTCACTTTGAGCTCGGGGGCGTCCGGGTCATCTGCCACCAAACGTGGCTCGTCCAGCACGCGCGTCATCTCGGCCGCATCGCCGAGCGCGCGGTTGATGCGCTGCATCATGGAGCTTACGTAGTTCAGGCGCATGGTGAGGTTATAGGTGTAGGTAAAGATCATGACGAGCGAGCCGGCCGAGATGCCAAACCACGCGTTGCCGCCCGCCACGAATACGCTCACCACGGCCATGGTGATGACGATAAGACCCGAGGTCGTAAAGTTGCGCTGCATCATGGCGTGCATCGAGACCGTCTCGGCATCGCGCGCGGCACGATCAGCGGCGTCGAACAGATCACGTTCAAAGTCCTCGCGCCCGCAGGTCTTGACGGCCAAGATGTTCGTGACCGCGTCGGAGAGCACGCCCGAGAGCTTGTTCTGCGCGGCGGACGTCGCGGCCGAAAGCGGCATGATGCGCTTGTACATAAGCCAGACAAACGCGATGTAGACGGCCATGATGCACACCAGGATCACGGTAAACGTCGGCACCACCGGGGCGAGCGCCGCCACCGTGCAGATGACCGAGGTGATGGTGGGGATGAGCGAATACACCGTCACGTCGACCAGCCCCGTATAGCCGCTCATAAAACGGCTCGTCTGGCTCACGAGCGATCCGCCAAAGCGGCTGGTGTGAAATGTCATGGATTGATTGGAGAGCGTGTCGAAGCACAGGCGCGCCAGGTGATAGTTGCCCGCAATCTCGAGCTTGTAGACGGTGTAGTCCTGCAGCTTGGAGAGGATTTGGCCCACCAGGTTAACGAGTACGAGCGCCAGGATATAGGGGCCGAAGACCTCAAACACCTGATCACCCGCCACGGGACCGGCTTGAACGCGGTCGACAATGAGGGCCATCACATAGGTATTGGCAAACGTCAGCAAAAAGATGTAGCCCGCCGACGAGAACACCGAGAGAAAGACAATCAGCGGCTGCGTGCGCGTGACACCCCAAAACCGCTGCAGCGTGCGGCGCACGGTGGAGCGTTTCAGCGGACTGGTGTTTCTCTGAGACATGGGCTTCCTTTCGCGTCTGATAGGGCGAAACGCCATTGTTGCACACTAAAGCGCACTTCAGGCAAGCGCGATGTGAAAGGCAGCGGGGTGCCCGCGTTTGCGCCGGTGCCCCGCTGCCTTGTTGCAATTAGTCCTCGTCTTCTTGGTCTGTGGAAAGGCCCGCGGGCGTGAGTCCCAAGATCTCATCGGCTTGGTCGGCGTCTTCCAGCGCGTCGATATCCTTGAGTTTGCGCTCCATGACGTTGGTGCGCGTGGTGATAATGCCCTCGACCGTTTTACCCGCGGTCTCGATCTGCTGCTGGGCGCGGCGCAGCGCCTTTTGATAGCGCGGCATCTCGGCCTTGACGGCGGAGAGCACTCGCAGTACATCGTCGGTGCGTTTTTGCAGCCTAAACGTCTGGTAGCTCATCTGCAGGCTGTTGAGAATGGCCGCCATGGTGCTGGGGCCGGCAACGTTGACGTGATAGTCGCGGCCCAGGGTCTCGATAAGCCCGGAGCGGCTGACGACCTCGGCGTACAGCCCTTCAAACGGCACGAACATGATGCCAAAGTTGGTCGTTGCCGGCACACTCAGGTACTTTTCGCAAATGTCCTTTGCCTCGCGCTTGACCATGGTGTCGAGCGTCTTGCGCGCAGCCGCCACGGTCTCCGCATCGCCCGACTCCTGCGCGTCGAGCAAGTGCTCGTACGCGTCGCCCGGGAATTTGGAGTCGATCGGCAGCAGCACGGGATCGCCCTCGTCCACCGGCAGCTTGACGGCAAACTCAACGCGCTCCGAGGCGCCGGGCTTGGTGGCGACGTTTTCCAGATACTGGTCGGGCGTAAGGATGTCCGCCAGGATCGCGCCCAGCTGCACCTCGCCCAAAATGCCGCGCGCCTTGACGTTGCCCAGCACGCGCTTAAGGTCGCCCACGCCGGTGGCGATAGACTGCATGTCGCCCAGACCCTTGTACACGGCCTCGAGCTGGTCGCTCACTTGCTTAAACGATGCAGACAGACGGTCGTTGAGCGTACGGGAGAGTTTCTCGTCCACCGTCGCGCGCATCTGATCGAGCTGCATGTTGTTGTCCTTGCGGATGGCGCCCAGCTGTGCATCGACCGTCTCGCGCACCTTGTCCAGGCGGCGCTCGATGCCCTCGCGGTTGGCGCCAAGCTGTTGGGCCGTCTCGCGGCGCAGGTCATCCATACGGTCGCCGGCCTGCGAGAACTCGCGCGCAATGGTCAGGTAGCGCTGCTGCTCCACGGCCGCATCGGTTGTCTGCTGCTGCGCGATGGCATTTGCCGTGCGGCGGGTTTCTGCCAGCGCGACGTTGAGGGCATCGAGCGCGCTGTTGGCCTGCTCGAGCGCCGCGAGCGTCTCCGCGTCGTTGCCGCCACGCTCTCGCAACTCGGCACGAAGGCCTTTAAGCTGCAGGGCGCAAACCACAGCAACTCCCACCGCCACCAAGGCAATCACAACAAGCGCAATATCAATAGCAGACATAGACTCCGCCCAACAAACCCAATCGATCATCAATCAAAACTGCGATCAATCTTACCCCGCCACACGCACCGGGCGCCCGGCCCCTTCTTGGGTGCCCCTCTCCTCCGCATATTCCATAATGCGGCGCGCCGTCTCCCTGCTCACCTTTGAGTCATCGCCGGCTAAGTATGCGTACACGTTTCCCTTATTCAGATTCAAATCGCGGCAGAGACCGTAGCGCGTGCCGCCCGATTCCTCTAGCGCTCCCAATGTTCTTTTTCGCATCAGGGCGTTGATCCTTCTGTCCGCCACTGGCTTTTCCTTCACCGCTCTATACGCACGCCAAACGTTGGCATAACGGTTGGGGAGCTCACTTTTGGCACATAGAGACGCCATACCACCCGCTTGATCGTACAAGGACAAAACGCCTCGGTAATCCTCTTCCATCCACGAACCCTCGGATAAACCCAGAACGTATTCGGCTTTTCCTTGCGCCAAAGCGAGCAAAAACAGAGGCTCCGCCACGCGCGGCGCAACCGTCGTCGCCTGCTCAACCAGTTTTCTAAAACTCAGCGACTGCTGTCCGGATAGCTCTCGGCAATAGCCTTTTAAGAATCCCTCAAAGGTCAGATTCAACCGAGCACCTCCTTTTTGTATTGCCTGTATGCGCAGACCATCTCTTGATAACTCCGCTCCGAAGGCGACGACGCCAGCGCCTCCCCCTCGTCGAATATAAGCCGTTCGAGCAGTCCCCAATCAAGTCGGTCGACGAATGCCTGACTATGAAGATCGACGATGTCGTTCGGACGGTAGGCATAGAGCTTCATTACCGCCAGATCCTCCAAGGATGGCGTAAAGTACCTGATAAAACGCGCCCCAATATCTAAGGGAATCATACGATCTTCGTAATTGAATGGCATCTGATCGCAATATGCCACCGCCATACCATTCACCTCGGGGTATCGAGCTATGATCTCGCGGAGGCACCTGTCTGCCTCAAACACATCAATGTCATGTGTAACCGACCGATTCGTCACATCGTTTAGCATGAAGGCGCTTCCTCCCACCAATACAACGCTCGGCCTATCGTCTCTTGGACCTATTTCCAGCTCCGCCTCTTCGTCAATGCCCAAAAGAGTCTGCTCTAAATCCTGCTTATACATAGCAAATCCTATTATTATTCATCTTCAATAATACTATTCAGTCGCACGACAGGACCCACAGGATGCAAGAATTTTACTCGTGGCGATAATTCGTACACCCTGGAAGTCCTAATGTGACAAACGCTAACTCTCCCAGCCGGCGCGGATGGTTGTTGCGACATCGCCTAGGCGCTGGCCCAGGGCCGCTAGATGCTGGAGCACCTCATTGGGCGAGGCACCGTTGAGAATGCACGTGAGGGCATATGAGGCCAAGAAGATTGCCGCAAGTCCTAGCGGAATGAGCACGATCATCGCCAATGTGCGCAGGCGCTGGCCCACGCGGCGACGACGCGCACGACGCTTGTCGAACGCGAGCTCCTGCGCATATGAATCTTGCTGTACGGAATAGGCCTCTGGTGCCGATTCGCACCCGGGCACGGCTGCAGGTACAGCAGCGGGCACGACGTTTTGCACGGGCGCCTGGTTGGCAACCCCTTGCATTTGCATCTCTATAAGCCGCCGCTGCTGCCGCAGCATGCGCTCGGCTTGTTGCTGTGGGGTCTCAAGAAACAGGTCCATGTTGGCCTCCAAAATCGGAGCGTTCGACGCTTACGACCAGCATCCCGCACCGCCATGACCGCGACAACGCAATCGCCGGCAATAGCCACAAAGTTTCTTTTGCTCAAAAGCTGTCGAAAAGCTCAACAACTCCCCTACCAGCACTTTCTCTGAGCTTTTTTCGCCAGCAATCTTTTGGCCTTCCACCCTTACGCCAACTGACCAAAATCTAACCAAAAGCTTGACGAAAATTGTGGAGACCGGGACCCCACACAAAAAGTGCCGCCCCAAAGGGGCGGCACACAAACCAATCTATTAGCCAAAACTCGTTGGCAAGCCCGCGTCGTCAGACCCGCGGCGCATGCCTTTGCCTCGCGTGACTCTGCGAAGCCGTGAGCGAGAGGGAAAGGGATGCGCCGCGGGTCTGACGTCCGGAGCGGTGAAACCAGCAGTTGCCCTGCGCTCCGTGGTCGGTGAGGACAGACTACATGCCCGCGAGACCGCGGGCGGCGGTGGCGCACATAAACGCCAAGGCTAAAATCACGAGCGAGCCCGCAATGTCTGCCAGCACGCCCATTGCACGACGCTCAAACAACCAGCTCTCAAAGTGCGGGGCGACGTTGCGCCAAACACGCCACAGCAAGATGCCCATACCGATGACGCCTGGGATATTGAGCAGTAGGATCTCGGAGCACAAAAGACCGATCAGGTTGCCGGCGGCAAAACCAGCGTCGCCCTCGCAGTATTTGCGATAAATCATGTACAACATGTACGCCACAAACGGCTGCAGGCACGCAGAGATAAACGTAACCACCATCGAGGGGTCCTGAGAAAAGACATCGGTGAGTTTATCGACACTCGTGGCATCTTTCGAAGCCAAGAACAAGCCAATGACCACCACGGGCACCACGCCCAAGATAACCTCGACCAGAGTAAACAACTTAGCAGTCAGATCCTCGCTAGCCGTATTGAGGTGAGGCGCCCACTCAGGATGAGCATGCGCGCCAACCTTCTTGTCCTTCTCGACACGATCGACCTTTTTACCCTCGGCAACCCGACGACCAGGATCCTTGCGAGTTCCCGCCGCAGCAACCCGAGCCCGAGACTTCTTACCCATAACCAACACCTCACAAGAGGAAACGAATAGCCAACGCTACCCAGTGTACCCTCTAAGCAACGTCACCGCCCCAACCGGCCCCCACAAAAACGTGCCGCCCCATAAGGGGCGGCACACAAACTTCTTATCAGCTTTTCTGTAACGAGCACGCGACGACCCAACGCCGGAGCGCAGGGCGGGAAATGCCTTTGCCTCGCGCGACCCTGCGCAGCCGTGAGCGAGAGGGAAAGGCATTTCCCGCCCTGCGCTCCGCAGCAGCCAGCGCCAAGCGCTAGTAGTTCACCACCTGCTCCTCAAAGTACGCCTTCGGGTGGTTACACACCGGGCACACCTCAGGCGCCTCGGCACCAACGTGCAGGTGCCCGCAGTTCAGGCACTTCCACACCTTTACGCCCTCACGCTCAAACACCTCGCCCGACTCAATGCGCTCGACAAGCTTGTTATAGCGCTCCTCGTGGGCCTTCTCGACAGCACCGACGCCACGGAACTTTGCGGCGATCTCGGTAAAGCCCTCCTCCTCGGCGGTCTTGGCGAACTCGTCGTACATCGTGGTCCACTCGTAGTTCTCGCCCGCAGCGGCATCACGCAGATTGTCCAGGGTATCGGGGACGGCGCCGTCGTGCAGATACTTAAACCACAGCTTGGCGTGCTCGGACTCGTTGCCCGCCGTCTCGGCAAAAATATTCGAGATCTGAACGTAGCCGTCCTTTTTGGCCTTGGATGCATAGTAGCGATACTTGGTGTGTGCCTGGGACTCACCGGCAAAAGCGGTCTCGAGGTTCTTCTTGGTTTGGGAATTCTCAAAATCCATAGGTGTACTTCCCTTCAACGCATGCCGCCCGTAGGCTTCGAGCGGCCTCGTCTCTAGGATGCCCTCATGCCGAAAATCTAAACCTTACAATCCTGTTCTTCAGATTTGCACAGGCTAGATGCTCAGCCAGCGATCGCCCTCAGCTCGGCAAAAGCCCTCACGCTCCAGGTCGGCTAGAATGCCCGCGATCAAGTCGCGCTCGACCGGCCCACGCCCAGCCGCCGCTTCCATCTCGTTAACGCCCGCCACGGCATCAGCAAGCGTAATCCCCGCCGGCTGGCCATCGCGCGCTGCCAGCAACATACGCACGATATGCGCGCGCTTTTGGCGACGCGAGCCCTCAAACTTGGACTGACGGCTATAGCCCGCCGAGCGCCTGGACGGATTGGGCAGTGTCTTCTTAAGATATGCGCCATAATCTAGCAGCGCGTAATACCACGCACGCGGCGTGTCGGCATCGTCTTGAGGAACGGCAAAGGGCGCGATCTCGTCGGTCGCCGCACCAGGGGCCGCCGGACAGGCGGCTTGGATCAGCGGCACCAGCTCGCGATCGGGAACGGCCGGCACATCGGGAAAGAAATGATGCAAAAAGACCGTGCGCACGTTGGTCTCCAGATACACGCCCGGAAGATCAAACGCAAACGACCGGATACCCTGCGCCGTTGCCGGGCCAATACCAGGCAGAGCGACCAAGTCACGCGTCTCACGCGGAAACTCCCCGCCCCAGTCCTCTACAACGCGCTGAGCGGCCCCGTGAAGCGCCAGAGCGCGTCGGTTGTAGCCCATCCCCTGCCAAGCGTCCAAAACATCCGAAGGCGCGGCCTGGGCGAGAGCCTGGACAGTCGGAAAGCGATCGAGCCACGCCGGCATGCGCGCCTCCACGCGCGGCACCTGTGTCTGCTGCAGCATGACCTCGGAGAGCCAGATGATATACGGGTCGCGCGTTCGGCGCCACGGAAGGTCGCGATAACGCAGGACCCCTTCCGAACGAATCATCGAACGAAAGGGGTCCTGAATCATGGCTATGCTCCTTATGCGGCGCTATTCCTCCCGGTAAGCGCACGCGCAGGTGGCGTACTCGGGAAACGCTTCGCGGTCGGCGAACTTGGGATCGACGGCCGGGAACTGGCGGTGAGCGACGATGTCGCCGAGCGAAACGGAATCGAGGTAGTCGCGCATCAACGCCTGGGCTCCGGCCCACAGGGGATGATAGCAGCACGCGCCCATGCGCGCACAGTCACCATCGGGCGCGGTGCAATCGTTCATAACCATAGGACCCTGAACGGCCTCGACGACCTGGCGGATAGTGACGTCGTCCGGACTGACCTTGAGACGCATGCCACCGTGGACGCCACGCAGGCTCTCCACAATACCGGCCTGGACCAAACCGTGCTGAATCGAGCGGGCAAACGAATACGGGACATTGACCTCTTCGGCAGCGGTGCGAACAGAAAGCAAACACTCCGGATCCTCGGCAAGCATCGCCAGCATACGAAGGGCGTAATCAGTCTTCCTCGATATGTCCATTTTTCCCCTTTCAAGGAATACGAACAGCTCGAACGAGCTCCGGGGCCGAGCTTGTGTCGAGGCGCTAAATGACCGCCAGGACATCCAAATGGTAAATCGGATATCCACTGAGTGCCGCGCTTGGAGCGAAATGCATCAGATGCGGCGCACAGTGCAATTTAGTATAACCTAACCCCTTGTCTCGTTGAACAGGTGTTGCGCAACAAAGCTGTTGTTCAGACAGATATACTTATTGGATTTTACTTGCGTTCCCGAAGGCGCGAGGATTCTGGGCGAAGATGCACCAGGGCGATCGTTCTATCGAAACAAAGTGCATCAAACGCAAAAAGCCACGTCCGAAGACGTGGCTTTAATTGCGTTGGCGGGAAGTACGGGGCTCGAACCCGCGACCTCCGACGTGACAGGCCGGCGCTCTAACCAAACTGAGCTAACTCCCCAGGCAGACGTTCGCGTTTGTTTCCGCTCGCGTGCGCTGCGGGGATTAGTATACACAGAAGTCTGTCCGGCGCGCAACAACTTTTTTGAAAAATTTTTTGGGGCCATCCGGGAGGGCTTCCGGGGCTGAGGGCGGGGGTTAAGTTTGCTGCTCTACAGTCCTGCGCAAGACGGAAAGCACATTAAGTGCTTTCCTTTGCGTGCGGAACTCGCGACAAACTTAACCCCCGCCCTCAGCCCCGGAAGCCCTCCCTGCCGTCACATTATTCAACCAGTTTTGCGGGCGTGCGCCGCTGCGCGGCTAGCCCGCGTGCTCCTCGGCGGGGTTGGTCTGATTGTTTTTGTTGAAGCTCTGCCTTTGGCTCAAATGGAAACGGGGGACGCATTTGCATCCCCCGTTTTTGTTGTGGTTACTCTAGATCAATAAATTTGGTGCTTATGATCTTGCCGTCTTTTACTAGCATTCTGGCCATGGTGGGGCCTCGGGTGCCTCTGGGGTAGCTAGCGCTGCCCGGGTTGAGGACTAAACAACGGCCCACTTGGGCTTCTTTGGTTACGTGGGTGTGACCATTGATGGCTACGTCTACGGATCCCACCGGAAGGTCTTCGCGGTAGTGGGCTACGGCGAATTTGAGGCCTTCGTAGGTAAAGAGCGCAAGACGGTCTACATCGGGACCGTAGTCGCGGTAGTAATCGTTGTTGCCCAGTACGGCCCGCACGGGGGCGATGGTGCATAGGTGCTCGTAGTCCATCTCTGACGTGAGATCGCCGGCGTGGATGATCAGGTCTGCACCCTCAAGCTCATCCAAGAGCGCAGGCGATAAATAGCCGTGGGTGTCCGAGATGATGTCGATGCGCTTGGCGCTTGCGCTGTTCATGGGATCCCTTCCGCAAAAAACGATTCGGCAGATACATACAAAAAAGCCCCACGGCTCCGCAGACGATGGGTCTACAGGGCTGCGGGGCCAGTGTGCTAGAGACTCAGAGCCTTCTTGAGCGGCACGACGCGGCGGCGCGAAACCGGCACGCGTTCGTCGACGCCCGTAATGCCCAGCTGGATGGCGCCCGAGGGCACCGTCTCGACGTCCGTAACGCACGCCAAGTTGACGATATAGCGGCGGTGAACACGGAAGAAGCCAAAGTCGCAGAGCTTGGCCTCAAACTGCGCCAGCGAGGTCGTCGACAAAAAGCGATCATCGACGGTATAGATGCAGGAGTAATCGTCCTTGGCCATGATAAAGCGAATGTCGTCCACGGGAATGAGCACCTTGCGGCCGCCCTTTTCCACCGGGATACGCTCGATGGTCACCTTGCTGTCCGTAACCGGCTTGGTGCGTTGCATGACCTTCTCGATCGCGCGATCCAAGCGAGCTTCCTCGACCGGCTTCATCAGATAATCGACGGCATCCACGTCGAATGCCTCGACCGCATGGTCACTATACGCAGTCACAAACACGATCGCCGGCGGATTTTTGAGCTTATGCAGCGCCTCGGCAAGTTGCAGGCCCGAGGCACCGGGCATCGAGATATCGAGAAACACGACATCCACGCGACTTTCCATAAGCATCTCGATGGCGGAGCGGACGCTCGACGCCTCCGTGATCGTGCCGATCTTGCCCGTTTGCTCGAGCAGGAAGCGAAGCTCCGAGCGAGCCGGCGCCTCATCATCCACAATCATCGCACGCAGCATAGGGATAAAACCTTTCGTCAACTAACTACGCCGGGCATCCGTCGCATGACGTTGAGCCCGTAGCCTTTTATTTTACTCTTGAATGTCAAAGATGCTCTCTGACAAATCAAGATGAAGGAGCACTTTGGTGCCCTTGCCCGGCGCCGATTCGACACGCGTATAGGAGTGCGGCCCATAAAAGCGATGGATGCGCTCCGAAATATTGTGCATGGCCACACCGGCGCCGCCACCCTGGGGAGAGCTGGCGTCGGGACGGGCAGAACGCTCGTCAAACAGTCTGGCGGCGGTACCCTCATCCATGCCCACGCCATTATCGGCCACGGCAATCAAGATTGCATCCTCGCCGTCTTGGTGAACGGTCACGTCGATCCTCAGGGCGTCGTCATCGCCCATACCATGACGTACGGCGTTCTCGACAATCGGCTGGATCACGAACGCCGGCACCAGCGTATCTTCCACGTCCTCGGACACATCGAACGTCGCAAGCACGCGGTCCTCGCCAAAGCGGGCCTTCTCAAAGGTAAGGTAGCGCTTGGTCTGTGCAACCTCGCGCGAGACCGGAATAAGCGATCCCGAGTTGTCGAGCGTGGCACGATAGAACGATGAGAACTCACGAAGCAGTTCGCGGGCCCGCA
>JAUUSS010000038.1 GCA_030841765.1 Collinsella aerofaciens
TGCCCATGCAGGCACAGAAGGCGGAGGGAACCCGCGACCTTATCGGCGCCGAGATGCGCGCCTGGCAAAAGATGCAGCAGATTGCGGCCGGCGTGTTCGAGCCGTTTGGTTTTAAACCCATCGAGACGCCCGCGATCGAGCAGGTGGACGTGTTTGTCCACGGTATCGGCCAGTCGACCGACGTCGTGCGCAAGGAAATGTTCCGCGTGTTCAGCGGTGCCAACCTGGAGCGCGTCTTTACCGAGGGCACCGACACCAAACTCAAGCCCAAGCAGCGCCTGGCACTTCGCCCCGAGGGCACGGCCGGCGTGGTGCGCGCCGTCGTCGAGAACAATCTGGTGCCCCAGGGCTCCACGCCGTTTAAGGCGTACTACGCCGAGGCCATGTTCCGCGGCGAGCGTCCCCAGAAGGGCCGCCTGCGCCAGTTCCACCAGGTGGGCATCGAGTGGCTCGGCGCTCCCGATCCGGCGGCAGACGCCGAGTGCATCATCATGCTCATGGAGTTCTACAAGCGCCTGGGCTTCGACCTTTCCAAGCTTCGTCTGCTCATCAACTCGATGGGTGACGCCCAGTGCCGTCCGGCTTACCGCGAGCAGGTCAAGCAGTTCATCCTCGATCACGCAGACGAGATGTGCGATGAGTGCCGCGAGCGCGCCGAGCTCAACCCGCTGCGTGCCTTTGACTGCAAGAACGACCACTGCCGCGAGATCATGGCCGACGCCCCGCTGATGGGCGACAACCTGTGCGACGAGTGCCGCGAGCACTACGAGCAGGTCAAGCGCTATCTGGATGCCGCCGGTATCGAGTATGTCGAGGATCCCACCTTGGTGCGCGGCCTGGACTACTACACCCGTACTGTCTTTGAGGTCGAGGCCCCTGGCGCCGGCGTCGGCTCCATCGGCGGCGGCGGCCGCTATGACGGCCTCGTCGAGCTCGAGGGCGGCAAGCCCACGGCGGGCGTCGGCTTTGCCGTCGGTTTTGAGCGCGCCCTGCTGGCCCTGCAGGCCTTTGGCAGCGATCTGGGTGCCGAGGAGGCCCCGTGCGTTTATGTCGCCAACGCCGGCAAGGAGCTGCGCCAGAACGTCTTTGCCATTACGCAGGAGCTTCGCGCCGCAGGTATCGTGACCGAGGCCGACTATCAGGGCCGTTCGCTCAAAGCCCAGTTTAAGCAGGCCGATAAGGTAGGCGCCAAGCTCATCCTGGTCCTGGGCGGCGACGAGCTTGCCGCCGGCAAGGTCAAGGTGCGCGACATGGAGAGCCATGAAGAGGTCCTTGCCGATCTGGCCAACGTTGTCGAGGCGGTTCGCGAGCGCCTGTAGCGCATCTTTTTGAGCTGCGGACCCGCTAACATTTCCCTCTCGCGGCGAGCGATTGTTACGGGGGTGTTTCGCATTTATGCTGAATGCCCCCGTTTGTGTATGCCGTCCACCGAGAAATACGACCATTTAGGGCAAAAACCCTTGCAATGCAGAAAATACTTTTGTGTGGTAAAGCGCAATCAGTGTCGAAAGTATTTCTCAAGCGCCTATAATGAATACCGCATGTTACGTGCATAGAAGGAGGAATGGGAGGAAACGTGGCTGAGAACCTAAGCAACCAGTCTGTACCCGAAGCCGCGGCGCGCGTCGCTGCCGTGGTCAACCGCCTCGTTAACCGAATCGGCTCGAATGCCGAGTCCAGGGAGCGTCTCGCCGAGATCGAGATCCCCGAGGAGCTGCGCGACAATCTGGCGTTGTTCCTGCGCCTGGAGCGTCGTGTGCTTAGCGAGTATGATCCTGAGATCGCGGACCTGTTCGACATAATCCTGTCGGCCGAGATTGTGGCCAATGCCGGCAACCCCGGTACCCGTGCTGCCGACGAGGCCGTCGACGAGCAGGGCGTGCCCACCGCCGACGAACCCACTGCCGTGGCATTTCGTGAGGTCGTCGATTTGATCGACAGCCTGCCGCTCGATAAGCAGCAGGTCATTGTCCGCGCCTTTACGAGCTTCTTCCATCTGGCAAACCTGTCGGAGGAGAACTACCGTGTGGCGCAGCTGCGCGAGCGCGAGGCCGGTGCGTCGACCGATACCGAGGTCGATCCCGCCAACGAGCTCACCGTCGCCTATCACCAGCTGGTGAATGAGCTGGGCGTCGAGGGCGCCAACGAGCTGCTCGGCAAGCTTGAGTTCCATCCCGTCTTTACCGCGCACCCCACTGAGGCCCGTCGTAAGGCCGTCGAGGGCAAGATTCGCCGTATCTCCAACCTGCTGGAGGAGCGTCCGCGTCTGGGCGGCTCCGACCTGGTGGAGAACGAGCGCCATATGCTGCAGGAGATCGACGCCCTGGTGCGTACGAGCCCCATCGCGCTCAAGAAGCCCACGCCGGTCGAGGAAGCCGATACCATCATCGACATCTTTGATAACACGCTGTTCGACGTTATCCCCGTCATCTATCGTCGTTTTGACGACTGGGTGCTGGGCGACAAGGCCGGCACCGTGCCGCCGCTGTGCCCGGCGTTCTTCCATCCCGGCAGCTGGATCGGTTCCGACCGCGACGGTAACCCCAACGTCACCGCTAAGGTGAGCCGTGAGGTCGCCGCCAAGTACTTCACCCACATGGCGCTCAAGCTCGAGGACAAGTGCCGCCGCATCGGCCGCAACCTCACGCTCGAGGCTACCTACAGCAAGCCGTCGGCCGAGCTCATCAACCTGTGGAACCATCAGGTCGAGATGAGCACCCAGTACACGGCCCGCGCCGAGTTGATCTCCGAGCACGAGCCGCATCGCGCCGTCATGCTCGTCATGGCCGACCGTCTGAACGCCACCGTGCGCCGTATCACCGACACCATGTACCACAGCGCCGATGAGTTCCTGGAGGACCTGCGCGTCGTCCAGCGCTCGCTGGCCGCCTGCGGTGCCGTCCGTGCTGCCTACGGTCCGGTGCAGACCATCATCTGGCAGGTCGAGTCCTTCGGCTTCCATATGGTCGAGATGGAGTTCCGTCAGCACTCCGTGGTGCACGCCCGCGCCCTCAAGGATATCCACGAGAACGGTATCCATGGCGACCTGCAGCCCATGACGCGCGAAGTCATCGATACCTTCCGTGCCATCGGCTCCATCCAAAAGCGCTACGGCAAGAAGATGGCGCACCGCTACATCATCTCGTTTACCAAGAGCGCCCAGCATGTGGCTGACGTCTTCGAGCTGGCCCACCTGTCCTTCGCACACGAGGAAGATGTCCCCGAGCTCGACGTGATCCCGCTATTCGAGCAGCTCGAGGACCTCGAGGGCTGCGTCGACGTGCTCGACCAGATGCTTACGCTGCCCGTGGTGCAGAAGCGTCTTGCCCAGACCAACCGCCGCATGGAGGTTATGCTGGGCTATTCCGACTCCTCCAAGGACGCCGGTCCTACCACGGCCATGCTCGCGCTGCATTCCGCGCAGGAGCGCATTGCCAAGTGGGCCGAGAAGAACGATATCGACCTGGTGCTCATGCACGGTCGCGGCGGTGCCGTTGGCCGTGGCGGCGGCCCGGCCAACAAGGCCGTGCTGGCGCAGCCCAAGGGTTCGGTCAACTGCTTCTTTAAGCTCACCGAGCAGGGCGAGGTCATCTTTGCCCGTTACGGCAACCGCACGCTGGCTCAGCGCCATGTTGAGTCCGTTGCCGCCGCAACGCTTTTGCAGTCGGCCCCGAGTGTCGAGAAGACCAACACAGAGACCACGCAGAAGTTCTGGGATATGGCCGAGAAGCTTAACGCTGCAAGCCACGAGGGCTATCTGGACCTGCTGAACACCGAGGACTTTACACCGTGGTTCTCGACCGTGACGCCGCTGACCGAGGTCGGTCTGCTGCCGATCGGCTCGCGTCCCGCCAAGCGCGGCTTGGGTGCCAAGTCGCTCGACGACCTGCGTACTATTCCGTGGATCTTCAGCTGGAGCCAGGCGCGCATCAATCTGGCCGCTTGGTACGGCCTGGGCACCGCCTGCGAGCAGTTGGGCGATCTTGACCAGCTTAAGGCTGCCTACCAGGAGTGGCCGTTCTTCCGCACCTTTATCGACAACATCGAGATGTCGATCGCTAAGACCGACCAGCGCATCGCTAAGATGTATCTGCACCTGGGCGATCGCCAGGATCTGTCCGAGAAGGTCTTTACCGAGATGCAGCTCACCCGTAAGTGGGTCCTTGCTATCGTCGGTGATGAGTGGCCGCTGCAGCGTCGTCGCGTGCTTGGCTGCGCCGTTCGCGTGCGTAACCCCTATGTCGACGCCCTGTCCATCGCCCAGGTCCGCGCCCTTCGCGAGGTGCGTATGAACCAGGATGAGATGGCCGAGGAGAAGAAGGCCGAGTACATGAGCCTGATTCTTTCGACTGTGACCGGCGTCTCGGCAGGATTGCAGAACACGGGGTAATCGATAGCCCTGTGGCTCTCACCGGGACCCGACGGGTTTCCCTCTGAATGCGTCCTCGCACTTGAAGCCCCCTTATCCTGCTCCTTCGGAGCTGCGGATAAGGGGGCTTCGTGCTGCGGAATGCATTCAGAGGGAAACCCGTCGGGTCCCTTCGTCCTCGGTCTTCAGGGATTAAAGCTGAGGAGAAGAATGGCGCGCTTCTCGCCTTATGACTGTAGCGGCCGCGGTCCCGTTTTGGATCACGGCTGTTTTGTTGTGGGTCAAATATGAACGTTGTGTTAACGAGTCGGTGGACGGTGGTGTTTTTCGGTGAGCGGCGTATCCTTCCAACGGTTAATCTAGTGTGTCAGTTGAAAGGAAGAGGGCGCTCGTCATTGTTTGAATGTGAACTACCGTTTGACCATAAGACGTTGCATCTGGAGCTCGAGGATAAGAATTTCGCGGGTGCGATGGAAGGTCATCAAAACGAGTTTAAGACCACGAAATCGCAGGAAGAGCTGGTAGAGGAGTCACTTGCCAACCCTTATGGCTCGCCTTCGCTCGAGGAGCTTTGTGCTGGCAAGAAGGATATTGTCATTATTAGCTCCGATCATACGCGCCCCGTTCCCTCGCGTGTGACGATGCCTATTCTGCTGCATCACATCCACTCCGCTGCGCCTGAGGCGCGCGTTCGCATTCTGGTTGCTACGGGTATGCATCGTCCGTCGACGCACGAGGAGCTCGTCAACAAGTACGGCGAGGAGATCGTTGCCAACGAGGAAATCGTTATGCACGTCGCGACTGACGACAGCATGATGAAAAAGATCGGCACTCTGCCTTCTGGCGGCGAGTGCATCATCAACAAGATTGCCGCCGATTGCGATCTGCTGCTTGCCGAGGGCTTTATTGAGCCGCACTTCTTTGCCGGCTTCTCCGGCAGCCGCAAGTCCGTGCTGCCCGGCATCGCCAGCTATAAGACCATCATGTACAACCACAACGGTCAGTTTGTGAATGATTCCCACTCGCGTGCCGGCAACCTGTGCCACAACCACGTGAGCGAGGACATGTTTGCTGCTGCCGAGATGGCTCACCTTGCCTTTGTGCTTAACGTGGTGCTCAACGGCAAGCACGAGGTCATTGGCTCCTTTGCCGGCGATATCCACAAGGCGCACGAGGCTGGCTGCGAGTTCGTGAAGAGCCTTGCCGGCGTTGAGCCCGTCGAGTGCGAGATTGCCATCACCACCAACGGCGGCTACCCGCTCGACCAGAACATTTACCAGGCCGTGAAGGGCATGTGCTCTGCCGAGGCCACGCTTCCCGAGGGCGGCGTGATCATCGACGTCGCCGGTTGCGCCGACGGTCACGGTGGCGAGGGCTTCTATCACAACATCGCCGACAACGATCCGGCAGAGTTTGAGCGCGCCTGCATCGACCGTCCTAAGGACGAGACCCTGCCCGACCAGTGGACGAGCCAGATCTTTGCCCGCATCCTGGCGCATCACCCTGTGATCATGGTTACCGACCTGTGCGATCACCAGATGATCAAGGATATGCACATGACGCCGGTCAACACCCTCGATGAGGCGCTCAAGCTCGCCTTTGAGATGAAGGGTGCCGATGCCAAGGTGGCCGTCATTCCCGATGGCCTGGGCGTTGTCGTCGCACAGCACTAGTACGCGGCCTAAACGAATCGTTTATAACCGACAAGAAAGATAAGGTTTTATGCTTACCAAACTCCTCTGCGAATTCGGCGCAACGGCCCTCATGATCATCTTTGGCGTGGGCGTGCACTGCGATACCGTGCTTAAGGGTACCAAGTATCAGGGCTCTGGCCACATGTTTGCCATCACCACCTGGTCTTTTGGCATCTCGGTCTGCCTGTTTGTCTTTGGCGGCGCCGTGTGCATGAACCCCGCCATGGTGCTTGCCCAGTGCATCGTCGGCCTGGTGCCGTGGAGCAGCTGCATCCCCTTCATGATCGCCGATATGCTCGGCGGCTTTGTGGGCGCCGTGATCGCGTGGTTGATGTATGCCGATGAGTTCAAGGCTTCCGATGGTGTCATCGATCCCGTTGCTCAGCGCAACATCTTCTCGACCAACCCCACCACCGAGGGCACCAACTATGCCCGTAACTTCTTCTGCGAGGCTATCTGCACCTTTGTGTTCATCAGCGCCATCCTTGCTGCTGCTAGCCGCGCTGGTGAGAACGTTCTGATGCTCGCTATCTGCGTCGGTCTGATCGTTTGGGCTGTTGGCATGGGCATGGGCGGCATCACCGGCTTCGCCATGAACCAGGCTCGTGACCTTGGTCCTCGCATGGCCTATCAGGTGCTGCCGATTAAAAACAAGGCCGACAACAACTGGAAGTACGGCCTGCTCGTTCCCGGCATCGCTCCGTTTGTCGGTGCCGCTCTGGCTGCACTGTTTGTGCACGGTTTCTTGGGCATGTTCTAGTCTGAGGCTACATAGGTTGTCCGCCGTCCGCATGGGGTAACTTCCCAGCGCGTCCTCGGACATGAAAGAACCCCCGCTGCGCACTTCGTGCGGCGGGGGTTCTTTCGTCCTGCGGAGTGCGCTGGGAAGTTACCCCATGCGGACGGCTGCGGGGTCTTTGCTGCGCTCGAGCAAGCAACCCAACATATATATCTGAATTTGGATGGGAGGGGCTTGTTGCTGGTGGGGGCGTTGAGGCGCGAGTGACACTTTGGGGTGCGCGGAGCCCTGGGTTGGGTCGATGATTTGGGATGAGCTTCTTACTTAGGTGAAGAGGGGCTTTATGGCTGAGAGGTAGTCTTTGGCTACGTCGGCTTTATCTGCTTGGAAATTGTGCCAGGCCCACCATTGGACCATTCCTACAAAGCTTGAGGCTATGTGGTGTAGTAGGAAGCTTCGGTCCATGGTGCCGGCGGGGCCTGAGGGGTCGACGGGCACGGTTTCGGCTGCTCGTGACATGATGGTCTTGCGTAAGCAGTCGGCGAAGACGCGTGAGCCGGCGCCGGCTACCAGTGCCCGTACACCCTGCCGACGATTCCAGAGGTTGTTGAGGATATGCTCGACCTGTACGAGTGGGTCATCGAGGGGCGTACCGTCATCGTCGAGGGCATGGGTGCAGATATCGCGCACGAGCTCAGCGAGCAGGTCATCTTTGCTCTTGAAGAGCCCGTAGAACGTGGCCCGACCTACGTGGGCACGAGCGATGATGTCGCCGACGGTGATCTTGCCGTAGTCTTTCTCGCACAGGAGCTCGGAGAACGCCGTAACGATGGCAGCGCGGCTTTTTGCCTTGCGGGCATCCATGGCTATGCGTCCGCGTGAACGAGCAGGCAGCGGAGCGTACCGGAGCAACCTTCGTAGGGGCGTTTGCCGGCGCCGTAGCCGACGGCTTCGATGCGGTAGCGTGAGGGCAGTTGGTCGGACGTGCGCAGCGCGGTGACGATGGCGGCGCCCGTCGGCGTCACGAGCTCGCCGGCGACCGGTGCAGGCGTGAGGGCGATATTGCCCGCCTGGCACAGGTTGACGACAGCGGGGACGGGAATGGGCATAGGGCCGTGGGCGCAGCGAATGGTTCCGTGGCCTTCGGAGAGCGATTCGACCACGATGTCCTCAATACCTAGGTCATCGAGGCAGATGGCGACAGAGCAGACGTCGACGATGGAATCGACGGCGCCTACCTCGTGGAACATGACGGTCTCGGGCGTTTTGCCGTGGGCCTTTGCCTCGGCGGCGGCGAGCGCGGTAAAGATGGCGAGCGCACGACGCTTGGTGCCATCGCTTAGCTGCGAGCCGTCGATGATAGCGGTGACGTCCGCCAAAGAACGGTGGTGATGGTGGTGGGCGTGATGGTGACCCTCGTGGCCATGGCCGTGGGTCTCATGATCATGCTCATGGCAGTGCTCATGCTCGTCATGGTCATGATGGTGGTGCTCGTGCTCGTGCTCGTGCGTGTGCTCGGCAGCTGCTTCGTTGCCGTAGAGCCATGCCATGTCGTGGTCGTGGTTCTCGAGCTCTTCTGCCAGCTGAACGTCGAAATCGCAGGCGTCGATGCCATGCTTGTTTACGCGCGTGACGGCGATCGTAAAGCCGTCGACCGGCAGTGTGGCGAGCTGTTCGCGCAGGTGCTCCTCGCTGGCGCCCAGGTCGAGCAGGGCCGCGACGGTCATATCGCCGCTGATGCCCGAGGTGCCGTCGATGATAAGCGTGTGCTGATGATTGGACATGGAATGCTCCTTAGCGGGCGCGGGGTGTGCCGGCGCTCAGATGATTGATAAGACTTGCCTGGTAAGCGGCGCCAAAGCCGTTGTCGATATTGACGACCGAAACGCCGCTGGCACAGGAGTTGAGCATGGCGAGCAGTGCAGCTACGCCACCAAAACTTGCGCCGTAGCCAACGCTGGTGGGAACGGCGATGACCGGACAGCTCACCAGACCGCCGATAACGCTCGCCAGCGCGCCCTCCATGCCGGCGATGGCGATGACCACCTGCGCCTGGGCAAGTTCCTCGGCATGCGCGAGCAGGCGGTGCAGGCCGGCGACACCTACGTCGTAGAGGCGGTCGACCTCGTTGCCATAGAACTCGGCCGTCAACGCGGCTTCTTCGGCGACGGGTAAGTCGCTCGTGCCGGCGCAGGCGACGACAACGCGTCCGTTACCGGTGGGGGAGGGCTTGCCACCCACCAGGGCGAGCTGGGCGTTCGGGGCATATCCCAGGTCGATGTCGTTGCCGAGAAGCTCCGAGGTACGGGCTGCTTTTTCGCTGTCCAGGCGCGTGACCAGGATGCGCTCCTGACCGGCATCGCGCAGCGCTTCGATAATGGCGGCAATTTGCTCGGCGGTTTTACCGGCGCCGTAGACAACCTCGCCGGCTCCCTGGCGCACCCCGCGCGAAAGATCGAGCTGCGCAAAACCCAGATCGGCGGTTGGCGCCGTCTGGAGGCGCGTGAGGGCGACTGCCGGGGTGACTACTCCGTCGGCAACATCGCTCAGCAATTGCTCAAGATCTCGCTTATCCATATATGTTCCCTTCGACGGCGCAAAGTCTAGCACTCAAAGGGTATGTTTCCGAACACTAAGACAAAATTGTTCGGAAACTATAGGACAGACTGATTCTATTGTTAGAAGGATCGACTAGTCACGCAGGATGATGTCCATGGCGAGCATCAGGTTGCGCTCGTCGATGGCAAATGGGGCGGCTTCGCGCGTCTTGGGCTTGGCGCAAAACGCGATGCCCGTGCCCGCGGCCTGAATCATGGGGATGTCGTTTGCCCCGTCGCCAATAGCGACCGTGTGGGCCATATCGACACCGCACTCAACCGCCCAGTCCAGCAGCTGGATGAGCTTGGACTCCTTGGTCACAATGTCTGCCGCCAGCTTACCGGTGAGCTTGCTGTCCACGACCTCCAGGCGGTTAGCCAGGCAAAAGTCGATACCCGCGGCGGCCACGATCTTATCGGCGACCTCGTGGAAGCCGCCGCTTACCACGCCGACCTTCCAGCCCTTGCTGTGCGCCGAGCGCACAAGCTCCAGCGCGCCGGGGGTAAACGTCACGCGCTCAAAGGTGCGCTCGAACACGCTCTCATCCAAGCCGGCAAGCAGCCCCACGCGCTCCTCGAGTGCCTGCTTAAAGTCCAGTTCGCCGCGCATGGCGCGCTCAGTGATCTTCGCCACTTGCTCGCCTACGCCGGCCTCCTCGCCCAACAGGTCGATGACCTCCTGGTTGATGAGCGTGGAGTCGATATCCATAACGATGAGGCGTGCAGTCATGGCGGGCCTTTCCGAGTGCAGTTGTATTGGGGCACATTGTCGCACGCGGCGCGCCTTGGCGACGGCCAGGCCGCGTCAATTGTTTCGTCTCCGTCAAGTCTTTGGGCAGGAGCCACTTTTCCGCGGCACATCGACACAGGTGCGATAAGATAGAACGCCATGTCTGGCTGCGCGGTTTACGCAGGCTGGGCAAATCTGTACGACGCCGCCCGGAACGACACGGGGCGGCACAGATCCATAAAGGAGGATCACTGGTATGAGCCAGACCCGTCCCATCGACGAGCATTCCATGCACACCCGTACCTGCGGCGAGCTTCGCCGCGAGAACGTGGGCGAAGAGGTCACCCTCACCGGTTGGGTGAGCCGTCGCCGCGACCACGGCGGCCTTATCTTCTGCGATCTTCGCGACCGCGAGGGCATCACGCAGCTCACCTTCGACCCCGAGCACTCCGACGGCGACGCCTTTAAGATCGCCGAGACCATGCGTCCCGAGTGGCCCATCAAGATCCACGGCGTCGTGCGCTCCCGTGGCGAGGAGACCACCAACACCAAGCTCGCGACCGGCGAGATCGAGGTCCTGACCGACCACGCCGAGGTGCTCAACACGTCCGTCACCCCGCCGTTCCAGATCGAGGACGGCATCGAGACCAGCGAGGACACCCGTCTGCGCTATCGCTATCTGGACCTCCGTCGTCCCGAGATGATGGCAAACCTCAAGCTGCGCTCCGACTTTACCTTTGCCATTCGCGAGGCGCTGCACAACCGTGAGTTCATGGAGGTCGAGACGCCCTCCCTGTTCAAGTCCACGCCCGAGGGCGCTCGCGACTTCATCGTCCCCAGCCGCATCCAGCCGGGCAACTTCTACGCCCTGCCGCAGTCCCCGCAGCTCCTGAAGCAGCTGCTCATGGTCGGTGGCGTCGAGCGCTACTACCAGGTCGCCAAGTGCTTCCGCGACGAGGACCTGCGCGCCGACCGTCAGCCCGAGTTCACCCAGGTCGATATCGAGATGTCCTTCGTGGATCAGAACGACGTCATGAGTGCGCTCGAGGAGGTCCTGTCCGATGCCTTCGGCCGCATGGGTGTCGAGATGCCCACGCCGCTGCGTCGCATGGACTACTGGGAGGCCATGGACACCTATGGCTCCGATAAGCCCGATACCCGCTACGGCATGCACCTGGTCGACCTGACCGACGTGTTCGCCAACTCCAAGTTCAAGGTCTTCGCGACCGCTGCGAACGAGGAGGGTTCCGTCGTCAAGGCCATCAACGCCAAGGGCGCCGGTGCCTGGGCTCGTGCCAAGATCGATAAGCTCGCCGGGGTGGCTTCCACGTTTGGCGCCAAGGGCCTGGCCTGGATCGCCTTCCGCGAGGACGGCTCCATCAACAGCCCCATCGTCAAGTTCTTCTCGGACGAGGAGATGGCCGCTCTGCGCGAGCGCATGGACGTCGAGCCCGGCGACCTTGTGATGTTCGCCGCCGGCCCGCGCCTGCTCTCCGACGAGATTCTGGGCGGCATGCGTTCGCACATGGCCAATGCGCTTGAGATCAAGCGCGAGGGTCACGACTTCCTGTGGGTCGTCAACTTCCCGCTGTTCCATTGGGACGAGGATCGCAAGGCCTATGCTGCCGAGCACCAGCCCTTTACCCTGCCGACCGAGACCGACATCGCCAAGATTGAGGCCGACCCGTTGGCAGCCGGTTCTTGCACCTACGACTTTGTCATGGACGGCTTTGAGGCCGGCGGCGGCGGTATGCGTATCCACAACGCCGAGATGCAGATGTCCATGCTCAAGCTTCTGGGCTTTACCGAGGAGCGCGCCGAGTCTCAGTTTGGCTTCCTCATGGAGGCGCTCAAGTTTGGTGCACCCCCGATGGGCGGTTTCGCTCTGGGCCTGGATCGCGTGTGCATGCTGCTCACCGGTTCCGACTCCATCCGCGACGTCATGGCGTTCCCCAAGACGGCCAGCGGCTCCGACCTTATGTCGGGCGCCCCGAGTGCCGTTAGTGGCGCCCAGCTCAAGGACGTCAGCCTGCGCCTGATGTAGGCGACCGGCTACATATTGCTTGCAACGAGGGAAGGACGTGTGCCTTTCCTCGTTTTTTATGCGCCGAGATTGTGAGGGCTTGGGATGACCGGGCGTCGCGGAAAGTGCGTCCCGGAATCTGCGTCTGGAATGGGATGAGCTTTCCGCTAGGGTCGTTCCGCGGAAACTGAAACCCGGAATTTGCGTTCAGAGCGGGTCGCGGTTTCCCAAACAGAGCCCTTTGGGAAACTGCGACCCAGACTCCAGCCAAATAACGGGACGCACTTTCCGGTTGAGCTGTCTAACGGAAACTGTGACCCAGAATGAGCGCTCAAAACGGAACAGGCTTTCCGCAACAACTTTCAGGCGGAAAGTGCGTCCCAGTTTCTTATAGCGAGTCTCTCTGGATCAGCTGCATGTGCATCACGGAGGTGGTGGGCTCGGCACCCTTGATCATGTCGAGCGCAATGTTGGCGGCCATGTGGCCTTCTTCGCGCAGGGGCTGGCGGACGGTCGTGAGCGCGGGGACGCAACGCGCCGCAATTTCGTGATCGTCGAAGCCGACGACAGAAGCGTCCGCAGGAACAGATAGGCCAGCCTCGTTGAGCGCGGTGATGACGCCAGCCGCGATACGGTCCGATCCGCAGAGCACGCCATCGAAAGCAATCTCGCGCGCGAGGATCTGGTGCATGGCCTGATAGCCGTCTCCGTTGTTCCAGCCGGTATAGATAACGTTTGCGTCTGGGAGGTCTTCGCCCAAGACGGCACGGTAGCCGCGCAGGCGGTCGACAACAGCGGGGTTGTCTTGCGGTCCCAACACGGCGACGATATCTTTGCGCCCGCGTTCCTTCATGGCGAGTGCCGCAAAGTGTCCGCCCTCTTCGTCGTCAGAGTAGACTGTCGAGAACACATCGCGATAGGGGTGGCCCTCGAGCTGGCCGCACAACACGGTGGGTACGCCCAGCTCGCGCAGCACCTCGAGCAGCTCGCTGCCCTTGTAGGGGGAGACGTCGATCACGGCGTCGAACGAGCGGCGCTCAAAGTGCTCGCGTGCGCGGTTGCGCTCATGCGTAGAAGACGCCTGCAAGATAACGGGCAGATAGGACGACTCCGACAGTTCCTCGGTAATGCCGCTCAAAAACTCGCTATAGGTGGGGTCGCTGAAGAGTTCACTTAGGGGCTCGGTCACGAGCACGGCGATGATTTCCGTGCGCCCGACAGCGAGCGCTCGGCCACGAGCGTTGGGGACAAAATTGACTTCCTTGGCCGCCGCGCGGACGCGCTTTTTGGTTTCCTCGCTAATGCGGGGCGAATCGTTGAGAGCGCGCGATGCCGTGGAGCGCGACACGCCGGCAGCTGCGGCAACCTCGGCAAGCGTAGGTGCGGTGCGAACTGGTTGGGTCATGGCGTCTCCTGGAGAATGCGGTCGATGTTGTCGCTGATACGGGTTGGTGCGGATACAGCTTACTATAGTGCGCCTGAACAGCGTTCATGGTATCCGGTGACCGGTGTCGTTTTGCAACCAAGCCACAATCGAATACGTCTCGTGTGGGTGAGATATCAGCGGGCGTGGTGGTTGCCTACGAGCTTAAGAACGATGTCTTGCGCTGAGTGTCGATACTCAGGGTGACATAAGTGTCCCGGTTGTACAACCGGTTGCACCGTTAACCCGACCAAATCGACCGTTCAGCGGACAACCGGTTGCACAGTTTTTTGCATCGACCGTAAGATAAGGACAACCGGTTGCACAAGAATCACTACGATGACGAAGGAGCATCACCATGGACGCCATTAACGATTGGGAAAACCAAGCGCTCACCCACAGGAACCGCCTGGCACCCCATGCGTACTTCATGGGTTACGAGACCGCCGATCTCGCCGCTACGTACAGCCGCGAGCTGTCGCGCGGGTTTGTCCAGCTGTCCGGCTCATGGCAGTTCCGCCTCTTTGAGGGGCCTGCTGCCGTCTCTAACGAGGAGCTTTCCACGTACGAGCCCGAGTGGGATCACGTGGAGGTTCCGCACCTGTGGCAGGTGGATGGTTATGGCAACCTTGCCTACACCGACGAGGGTTTCCCGTTCCCGGTGGATCAGCCGTTCGTTCCCTCTGACGATCCCACGGGTGTGTACCAGCGCATCGTCAATCTTCCCGCCGTGCCTGCCGGCGCTCGCGAGATCATTCGCTTTGACGGCATCGAGAGCTATGGCGAGCTGTACGTCAACGGCAAGTTTATCGGCATGACCAAGGGCTCGCGCCTGTCTGCCGAGTTCGACGTGACCGACGCGCTTGTCGAGGGCGACAACCTGTTTGCGGTCAAGGTTCTGCAGTACAGCGATGGTAGCTATATCGAGGACCAAGACATGTGGTGGGCATCGGGCATCTTCCGCGATGTGTACCTTATGCAGCGTCCCGCCGCGCACCTGGTCGACTTTAGGTTCCGCACGCACCGCGAGGGCGATGCCGCTCTGATCACGCTCGATACGGTTGCCGAGGGCGCTTCCCGCGTTGTGTTTACGCTCAGCGATGGCGAGAACGTGGTGGCTACGGGTGAGTGCGTCGACAGCCATGCCGAGTGCAGCGTGACCGATGCCCACTTCTGGAATCCCGAGGACCCCTTCCTCTACGATCTTACGTTTGAGGTCTACGACGGCGACAAGGTGAGCGAGTACGTCCCGCATCGCCAGGGTCTTGCCGAGGTGACGGTCGAGGGCAATCATATCTACCTCAACGGCACTTACTTTAAAATGCATGGCGTCAACCGCCACGATCACGACGATCACAAGGGCCGCGCCGTGGGCCTCGATCGCATGCGCCGCGACCTGGAGCTCATGAAGCAGCACAACATCAACGCAGTGCGCACCTCTCACTATGCCAATGACCCGCGCTTCTACGAGCTGTGTGATGAGTATGGCATCATGCTGGTCGCCGAGACCGATATGGAGAGCCACGGCTTCGAGAATATCGGCAACATCGCCCTGGTTACCGACGACCCGGCATGGGAGCCGGCCTACGTCGACCGTATTGAGCGCCTGGTGATGCAGGAGCGCAACCACGCGTGCATCATCATGTGGTCGCTGGGCAACGAGAGCGGCTATGGCTGCAACATCCGCGCGATGTACGCCAAGGCTCACGAGCTCGATGGTCGTCCGGTCCACTACGAGGAGGACCGCAACGCCGATACCGTCGACGTCATTTCCACGATGTACTCCCGTGTGTCGCAGATGAACGACTTTGGTGAGCATCCGTTCCCCAAGCCGCGCATCAACTGCGAGTATGGCCACTCCATGGGTAATGGCCCCGGAGGTCTGTCCGAGTACCAGGAGGTCTTCGATCGCTGGGATTGCATCCAAGGCCAGTTTATCTGGGAATGGTGCGACCACGGTTTGGCTGCTGTGACCGAGGACGGCGTTGCCTACGATATGTATGGTGGCGACAACGGCGATTACCCCAATAACAGCAACTTCTGCATCGACGGCATGGTGTTCCCTTGGCAGCAGCCGAGCCCGGGCCTTACCGAGTACGGCCAGGTCATCTGCCCGGTTCGCATGGCTTATGACGCCGAGGCGGGCGAGCTGACTGTCACCAACAAGCGCTGGTTTACCACCCTCGAGGATGTTTGCCTGTCGGCGGAGACCCTGGTGGACGGCGACGTGGTCTGCCGCAAGACGCTCATGCCCGGTGCGGTTGCCCCCGGTGAGTCCGTCCAGCTTCCGCTGGTGATTCACGAGGCCGCGGTAGGCGAGACCCTGCTGACTGTGCGCGCCTACACCATGGCCGCTCACGTCTGGTGCGAGCCGATGTTCCAACTGGGCGCAAACCAGTTTGCCATCGCAAACCATCCGGCGCCGGCCATTGCGGCCCCCACTCGTCCTGAGCTTACGGTCGAGGAGACCGAGCAGGAGATTCGCATTCACTCCCTCAACGGCGAGCTGACCTTCAGCAAGGTAAACGGCACCGTGAGCGAGTGGAAGGCATCCGGCCGCGACGTCATGGCCTCTGGCCCCCAGGTTGGTTTTTGGCATCCGCTCGTCGACAACCACGCCCAGGAGTACGACTCCCTGTGGAAGGACAACTTCATCGATGTAATGCAGACGTCCACCCGCAAGGTTTCTTGGAAGCAGGACGGCAATGCGGTCGCCGTTACCGTGAGCCAACGCATTGCTCCTCCCGTCCGTGCGTTCGGCATGCGCGTCGAGCTTGTCTACACCGTGCTTCCGAGCGGTCGCGTCGACCTCAAGGTTTCCGGCGAGCCCTACGGCGATTACTCGGATATCATCCCGCGCATCGGCATCTCCTTTGAGGTCCCCGGTTGCGATCGTGCCGTCGAGTGGTATGGCCACGGCCCGGGCGAGAACTATCCGGACTCGCTGCGCGCCAACCCGGTCGGTCATTACCGCACTACGGTCGACGACATGTTCACGCCGTATGTCATGCCCCAGGATTGTGCCAACCGCGAGGGTACCCGCTGGGTTGCCCTGCGCTCTAGCCACGGTGACGGCGTGCTGGTGACGCGTCCGGCTGACGCTGCCTCCAATCCGTTCTCGTTCTCGGCATGGCCCTATAGCTGCGAGGCCATCGATAACGCCAAGCACGTCTACGACCTTGTCAAGGGCGACACGGTTACGGTCAACATCAACGACCAGCTGCTCGGCCTTGGTTCGAACTCTTGGGGTTCCGAGGTGCTCGATTCCTATCGCACCCGTTTTGAGAGCTTCGGCTTTGAGGTGTCCCTGCGACCGCTGACGTCTGCCGATCTGGCTCAGGCACTGGCACCCATTAAGGAGGCATAAGTCATGCATGTCTTTAACTCGCGCGCCGATTTCGACGCTCAGATGAAGTCCGTCAAGAAGTGGATGCGTACCGGACAGGCGCTCGACGGCGTTTCTGAACTGCAGCACGATGTGGCGTACTCCATCGGCGACTCGCTGGTGTATTGGTGGGTGAACGCCCACGAGGCGGCTACCGCCGATCTGGTCGGTCACCGTCGCTATCATGCCGTGCTCGCCCCGCTCGACGGCGACCTGACTGTCGAGGTTGCCCCCAAGGCAGGCCTCACCTGCACCCGCGCCTACAGCGATATCGATGATCGCGAGCGCTTTGAGGGTACGGGGGAGACCGTGACGATTCCCGCCGGCGGCGTTGCCGTCGTCGAAATTGACGAGGCCTACCGTGTCGTGGCTGATGCCGCGGATCCCCGCGTCGTGGTGCTGCACGTGACGGTTGAAGGTTATTCCTTCCCCAACAAGTAGTATTCGTCCGCCTGGACGTTTGCTTCGCGCCGTTAAGGGGGATGGCTTTGTTGACTCCCTTTTCCCCATTCCCCTTAGCAGGTGCGCCGTCCGTGTTTGCACCTGCAGCTCGGACGGGTTTAGATGACATTTAACAGATGATTGGGAGGGCTTATGAGCTCTGAAAAACGAGGAACGATTGGTTCGTTCGCTCTGCTGGGCATGACGGTCGCCGCCGTGTTCGGTATCAAGAACATCATCAACAACAACGCGGCCATCGGCTTGGCAGCAGCGCCGTCGTTCTTTTTCGCCACGCTTTTGTACTTTGTCCCCTATACCCTGGTTACCGCCGAGTTCGTCGGCCTCAACAAGGACTCCGAGTCGGGCGTGTACGCATGGGTTAAGACCTCGATGGGTGGTCGCTGGGCGTTCCTGACGGCATTTAGCTACTGGTTCGTTAACCTGTTCTTCTTTGCGTCCGTCCTGCCCAACGTCATCATCTACGCGAGCTACGTGTTCTTTGGTGCCAACGCCGAGCTTTCGCAGCTGTGGATCACCATTATCGAGATCGTCGTCTTTGCTATCGCCACGTGGGTTTCGACCAAGGGCGCTAAGTGGATCGGCTCCATTTCCTCCTTCGGTTCGACAGCGGCTCTCGGCCTGACCGCCGTGTTCATCCTGCTGTCCCTGGCTGCTGCCTTTGGCGGCGTTGAGTTCGCTACGGCTCCTACTCCCGCTAACATGGCTCCCGACATGAGCAACTTCGCAACTGCGTGGGGCTTCTTCGGTACGCTTGCCTGGATCATCCAGGGCGTTGGCGGCGCTGAGTCTGTCGGCGTGTTCCTTAACGACCTTAAGGGTGGCGTCAAGGCCTTCGTGCGCACCGTCGTTATCGCCGGCCTGACCATCGGCCTTCTGTATGCAGGCGCTTCGCTGCTGGTTAACCTGTTCATCCCCGAGGGCGGCGTTGCCATCTCCACCGGTATCTTCGACGTATTCGGCGCTGTCTTTGCCCACTTTGGCATTCCCATGGAAGTGTCCACGCGCGTCATCGGCCTGATCCTTCTCGCCGCTACGCTGGGCTCCCTCATGATGTGGACCTCCGCTCCCATCAAGGTCTTCTTCACCGAGATCCCCAAGGGCGTCTTTGGTAGCAAGATTGTCGAGCTCAACGAGCATGGCATTCCTGCCCGCGCCGCTTGGCTGCAGTTCGCCATCGTCGTCCCCATCCTAATCATCCCTGCTTTGGGCTCCGGTAACCTCGACGACCTGCTCATGATCGTCACCAACATGACGGCTGCCACCGCTCTGCTCCCGCCGCTGCTGATTTTGCTTGCCTACTTTATGCTGCGCAAGAACTTCGACGCTGCTCCCCGTGGCTTCCGCATGGGCTCGCGTACCTTTGGCCTGGCCATTGCTGCATTCCTGCTTGTGGTCTTCTGCTTCGTGCTTATCTGCGGCACCATTCCGCTCGATCAGCCGCTGTGGCTGACGCTGGTCTACAACGTTGGCGGCGTGGTTGTCTTCCTGGGCCTTGCCGTGATGTGGTACAACCGCTATATCAACCGTCTGCGCGAGACCGATCCCGAGGCCGCCGAGAGCGAGCTGCGCCCCTCCGTCCTCGACATGATGGAGTAGCGGCTAGGATTAATCTACGGCTGTGGAATAAATCGATTCCCTTCTCTAAGGAGGGGCCTTACGAGGCCCCTCCTTTTGTGTTTTGGGGCATGGTTTTGGGTCGCGCGCGCAGACGTGGTGTAAGAGTGTCCTGAGGTCCGTCGCTGCAAGT
>JAUUSS010000170.1 GCA_030841765.1 Collinsella aerofaciens
ACAGCACGACCGCCGAGGCTGTTTATATCATTACCAATCAGCATGTCATTGCTTCAGGAGGTCCGATTCACGTATCGTTTGCCAACGGCGAACAGCTGCCGGCGGAGTTAGTCGGAGCGGATCCCTATACCGATCTGGCATTGTTAAAAGTGATCCCCGATTTCCGGGCTGAAGCGTTTGATCTGGGCGATTCGTCACTGTGCAAAAAAGGCGAGTGGGTCATGGCGATCGGTTCGCCGTTTGGCAACGAGCAGTCTGTCTCCACGGGCATCGTGTCGGCGCTGTATCGCTCAACGGCCATGAGCTCTACCAACGGTAACACCATCTATGCCAACATGATCCAGACCGATGCCGCCATCAACCCGGGCAACTCCGGCGGCGCGCTCGTTAACGACAACGGCGAGCTCGTGGGCATCAACTCGCTCATCGAGAGCTATTCGGGCTCCAGCTCGGGCGTAGGCTTTGCCATTCCGGTTAACTACGCTAAGAACATTGCCGACCAGATCATCGACGGTAAGACGCCGGTGCACCCGTACCTGGGCGCCACGCTTTCGAGCGTCAATGCGCTCAACGCCCGCACCAACAAGCTGAGCACCGATAGCGGCGCGTACGTGGCGAGCGTCGTCGAGGACGGTCCTGCCGCCAAGGCCGGCATCCAAGAGGGCGATGTCATTACCAAGCTGAGCGACGACGAGATCACGAGCGCCGATGGCCTGATCATCGCGCTGCGCAGCCACGAGGTGGGCGAGAAGGTCGAGATCACGCTCATGCGCGGCAAGGACGAGAAGAAGGTCACCGTCGAGCTGGGCTCCGACGAGGAGCTGCAGAACCAGCAGCAGGACGACAGCGCGACCGACACCGGCAACGGCGGTATTACCGACGAGCAGCTGCGCCAGTATCTGGAGGAGCTGCTGGGCCAGCAGGGCCAGGGTCAGGGCTACGGTCAGGGTTTCTAACGAACCGTATTGCACATATCGAAGCCAGAGGGGCTGTCCCGCCAACGCGGGACAGCCCTCTTTTCTTATTGATCCGTTGGGGACGGGAAAACGGATCATGTAGAAATGGCAAGGGCACGGTTTGATCGCGCGATCCACCCCGGTTCGGCCGCTGCCGATTCGGTGCGGTTCGAAAGGGTTATTCGGCCCCATCGTGACCGGTGGTACTCTAGTATCCGTTTGAAATCGAGCGAAGGAGTGCCGCTATGGAGCAATCGAGCCTGTTTGGTGACGGCGTGGACATCGATACCGAAACGCCCGCGAGCGCGGATGCCGCCGCACCGACCGACGCCCATGCCCAGGCGGCAGCGCGCGCGGCCGAGCTGCGCCACGAGCTCGATTACCACGCCTATCGCTACTACATGCTCGATGTGCCCGAGATCACGGACGCCGCCTTTGACAAAATGCTCGTTGAGCTGCAGGAAATCGAGGCGGCCTACCCCGATCTGGTAACGCCCGACAGCTATACCCAGCGCGTGGGCGGCTACGTGAGCGAGCAGTTTACGCCGGTCACGCACATGGCACGCATGTACTCCATGGACGATGCCATGGACCTTGACGAGCTCGACGCATGGCTCCAGCGCACTGAGGATGCCCTCGGTGCCGGCAGCGTCACCTATACCTGCGAGCTTAAGATCGACGGCTTGGGCGTCGCGCTTACCTACCAAAACGGAACCTTCGTGCGCGCGGCCACACGCGGCGACGGCACCACGGGCGAGGACGTGTCTCTCAACGTGCGCACCATCAAGGATGTGCCCATGCACCTGTCCGAGCCGGCGCTCGCCCACATGGGCGCCGACCGCGAGCGCACCATCGAAGTACGCGGCGAGGTCTATATGCCCAAGGGCAGCTTTGTTCGTCTGAACGACGAGGCCGATGCCGAGGGCCGTGACCCCTTCGCCAACCCGCGTAACGCCGCCGCCGGCAGCCTGCGCCAAAAGGACCCCAAGATCACGGCGCGCCGCGATTTGGCCACCTTTATCTACGCCATCGCCGATACTGATCCGCTGCACGTCCACAGCCAGCGCGAGTTTCTGGACTGGCTGCGTAGCGCCGGCTTTAGCGTCAACCCCAACGTGGCACGCTGCGCCACGCCGGCCGAGGTCCACGAGTTCTGTGCCCAGGCGCTCGAGCATCGCGGCGACCTGGATTACGACATCGACGGTGTGGTCGTAAAGGTCGACAGCTTCCAGCAGCAGCTCGACTTGGGCTTTACCGCTCGCGCACCGCGCTGGGCTATTGCCTTTAAGTTCCCGCCCGAGGAAAAGCAGACCGTCCTGCGCGAGATTCGCATCCAGGTGGGCCGCACCGGTGTGCTCACGCCGGTCGCCGAGTTCGACCCGGTGACGGTTGCCGGCTCCACCATCGCGCGCGCCACGCTGCACAACATCGACGAGATCCGTCGCAAAAACGTGCGCGAGGGCGACACTATCATCGTGCACAAGGCAGGCGACGTGATTCCCGAGGTCGTGGGCCCGGTGCTCGATAAGCGCCCGGCCGACAGCGTTGACTGGCACATGCCCGAGGTTTGCCCCGTGTGCGGTAGCCCCGTGGTCCACGAGGACGGCGAGGTTGCCTACCGCTGCGTGTCCATCGACTGCCCCGCACAGCTCAAGGAGCGCTTGCTCCACTGGGTGAGTCGCGGCTGCATGGACGTTGACGGCCTGG
>JAUUSS010000039.1 GCA_030841765.1 Collinsella aerofaciens
GCGTCGAGGGATCGAGCCAGCACCACGCACCGTTTAGGTTGAGCCAGCCGGAGGCCAGCGCGCCTGAGCCCGTCGCGTAGTACCAGGTCCCGCCGTCGAGCACCCATCCGGTCGCCATCGCGCCGGAGCCATTGAACCAGTATGCGGAGCCATTGCACTCATGGAGCCCGATGGCCATGGCGTGCGTCGAGGGATCGAGCCAGTACCAGGCCCCATTGGTATAGAGCCAGCCAGAATGCAACGAGACCGGATTGACTGAATCCACATAGAACCAGTTGCCGTCAAACGAATTCCAACCCAGATTCCATTTAACGGATTCTTGAGCAGGACCATCATCGATTGAATCGGAAGGAGAAAGAGTCGAGGGGACGGATTGCCTCTCAATATCAGTAGGGATAGAGGAGCTTATGGGTTCTGCGTTCGCGATATCAACCACACCGGGCCCAGCGAGCAGTAGGGTTGAAAGAATGATTAGGATTAATATTATTCGCTTTTTCCTTGCCATGTGCAGCCCCCAGTAGTAACCAATTTTTACATAAACATAGTCTACAAATGGATGGCTAAGAGCAATATGTAATTAGAAAAAAGCAATTAAAGAAGAGCTGCTAGCCAAGCCATACACCATTGCTAGCAAAAGAGTATTGCACCCCATCGATTTCTTGAACACCCGTAGTCATTGCGTGCGTCGTGGGGTCAAGCCAGTACCAGGCGCCGCCGACGTATGCCCAGCCGGAGGCCAGCACGCCTGATCCCGTCGCGTAGTACCAGGTGCCGCCGTCGAGGACCCAACCGGTCGCCATCGCGCCGGAGGCGTTGAACCAGTACGCGGAGCCGTTGCACTCGTGGAGCCCAGTGGCCATGGCGTGCGTCGAGGGATCGAGCCAGTACCACGCACCGTTTAGGTTGAGCCAGCCGGAGGCGAGGGCGCCGGAGCCAGTCGCGTAGTACCAGGTCCCGCCGTCGAGGACCCATCCGGTCGCCATTGCGCCGGAGCTGTTGAACCAGTATGCGGAACCGTTGCACGAATGGAGGCCCGTCGCCATGGCGCCGCCCGCGTCGGGGTCGAGCCAGTACCAGGAGCCGCCGGTGTAAAGCCAGCCGGTCGAGGCGATACCGTCAGCGAACCAGTACCAGGAGCCGTCGACGAGGCCCCAGCCGTTAAGGGGACCGCAGCTGCCGAAGTAGCGGCGGACGCCCTGCGCATCAGTCTGGTAACCCGTCAGCATGGCCCCCGTCCGGGCGTCGAAGCAGTAGGGCACGCCGCCGACGGAAACGGGGCCGCGCGCCAGCGCGCCGGAGCCAGTCGCGTAGTACCAGGTGCCGCCGTCGAGGACCCATCCGGTCGCCATCGCGCCGGAGGCGTTGAACCAGTACATGGAGCCGTTGCACTCGTAGAGCCCGGTGGCCATTACACCGCCCGCGTCGGGGTCGAGCCAATACCAGGCTCCGCCCTGGCGCAACCATCCGGTATACGCTTTGCCGTCAGAGGTTGCGTAATACCAAGCGCCCTCTTTTAACTGCCAGTAATAAAGAGAGACATCAACATACGCGTAATTCATATCAACATTTCCGCTAATACCAGAAACTTTTCCGCGGCTTGTATACTGCCAAAAGCTGTAACTGGCGGTATAGTGACATTGGGAGTTGTATTGAGCAATCCAATGATCCCAAGAACCGCTTTTAAATACAGGGTCGGTCAATATATTGTTAAACCAATTTAGGTTTGCATAAATGCCTGGCTTATATCCAGCACTAGAAATCTTATTACAGAATGTCTGAGCTCTAGATGCAATTCCGGATTGACGACCATCTGCAATAATTGTCTTGTCCTCAAGATCGTAATACACCGGTAGCCTAGGATTGTGCCCCGATAGGCAGTCAATCACCATGGACGCCTCATCGGCTGCCTGTTGATTATCAAAAGCATATGAATAGACATAGACGCCGTAGGGAATTCCGAGTCGCTCGCACTCAGAAATATTTCGATTAAATTGATAGTCAACTCGACCGCCGAAAGACGGAGCGCCAAACCCAACGCGCAGAATAGCGAAATCGATGCCAGAAGCTTTAACTGCGTCCCAATCAATACGCCCTTGGTGCTCGCTGACGTCAATGCCCTGAGCTGTAACCCCATCGGGAAGAGCGTCCATAGACAATAAAGCTATTCCGTCTTCTTCGGAAGAAGCATCATCTGAAACTAATTGTCCACCCTCATAACGCCAAGAATTCTCAACCAGAGTCTGAGCAGCCTCTGCATCCGCAGGGCATACAAACATAGAAACGGGCGCAAAGAGCATCAGCACCAACAATGCCGAAAACAACTTAAGATGTTTGTTCATGTAAACCTCGTCATTCGCTCTTGATTGCGTCTAGCTTACAGCATAGCTATGAAAGATTCCCGAACATCTAACAGGACAAGATGCCATCTAGGACAATAAATAGTTGGGCGCAATGCTGCAAAGAAAAGAAGAACTTACCGGCAGGGTTGAACCCGCAGGCTCATTGCCCCCTCCTCTTGCCCCCAAGAATACCGACTTCAAATAAACTTTCAAACCAGATGTCAAAAAGGTAGGGGGCCCAGAGAGTCCCCTACAACTCGGAATTCTAACGAATCAGTATTACTTTCGATGGGCCCAAAGCGGTCAAACCGGAGATGCGATTTCCATAACCATCACTATGCCAGAACAAATTTTCGCTCGGCGAATTGCCCCAGAAAAAGCCAATGTGGCTATCGTCCGCATATGGGTTGTAAGGATTGAAGAACACAATGTCCCCCTTACGAGCCAAACCACTACGTAACAACTCATCAATAGAGTTGAAATAAGTCACGTTCGCACACGTATCGATAGCGTAGCCGTACCAACGATAAGCGTTTACGCAGCCGCCCCTTCCGGGACCTCCACTCCAAGGGGAATGGCTCTGCTCGGCGGCAATGGGAGCTAAATTCCCGCCCGCCTTCATATATGCATGCGATACAAATCCACCACAATTCATGCCCGTATAACCGTCCCAACGCGGATCACCCTTTGGGTACATGCACGTTTCCTGGCTGAGATGCGTGTCGTAGCGTGTTCCACGGTAATAGCCGTCGTTTTCGTGGCTCATAAGCCAATTGACCAAGCTGGACCTATTGACCCCCAAAACAGAACCAGACGTATTCAACCATGCACCACTTGCATTGAAGTAATAGTCAACGCCATCGATTTTCAGCCACCCGTTAGCAAACATGGCACCCGAAGGCTGGAGCCAGTACCACGTACCGCCGTCATTAAGCCATCCAGTTTTCATCTTGAATGTGGAAGGGTCCATCCAATACCACGCACCGTTGACATATTGCCAACCAGACTTAAGGACACCATTGGAAGATGCGTAGTACCAAGTATTGCCACTTTCGTCAGAAGCGTCTTTCGACATAATCCAACCAGACGCCACGTTAACGACACCATTCGCATCCGCATAGAAAACCGCATCTCCAATATGAATCACACCTGGCAATGAAGACGAGTCAGTACGATCAGCGACTACAGGAGATCCATCAGATGAAGTAGGCAACGGCTCGCTCAGTGCTCCAGACGAATTCGCCCATACCATACCATCGTTCAAGTTGATCCAGCACGAAGATGCCATTGCACCGGAATCATAAGAAAAATAGCGCTTGCTTCCTACCGCAAATTCACCAGTACGCATTGCGCCGGATACATCATCAAGGTAATACCAGGCGCTTCCGGACTTTATCCATCGCCCTCGTTGAATAGCTCCGTTTGATGCGGCGTAATACCAAGTACCATCAGCAAGTGCCCAGCCTGTTGCCATGGCACCTGAGCTCGTAAGGAAATAGGTGGACGAGCCCACTTGCACAAAGCCCGTGAGCATAATATGGCTTCCTGGATCCAGGTAATACCAAGAATTCCCTAGAAGTAACCAACCTCCATGCAGTAAGCCGTTGGAGTCAGCGTAATACCAGTTGTTGTCAATAAGTGCCCACTGGGAGGATAGCATGGCCCCTGAACTGTTAAAGATATAAGAGGTGCCATTGCATTCATTCAGCCCGGTGGCCATAGAACCGTCTGCAGGATCAAGCCAGTACCAACGACCCCCATCCGAGAGCCAGCCCTTTACCAGAGCGCCAGAGCCGGAAAAATAATGCCAGACAGAAGCATCAAGATGCCATCCGATAAGCATTGCACCAGAAGAAGAGAATCCATACGTGGCTCCCCCAATCTGCAGCATCGCATCGTGGACCATCTTGCCCTCATCATCCAGCCAATACCAGTTGCTGCCGTCTGAAAGCCAGCCTTTTACCATGGCGCCAGAACCGGAGAAATAACGCCAAGCAGAAGTGGAGCCCGTAGAATCTAGGTACCAGCCGACACGCATTGCGCCCGAAGAGGAGAAGGCATACGTCGCACCCCCGACTTGAACCAACCCATCCTGAGCCATTCGACCTTCGTCGTCGAACCAGTACCAGCTACCGTCTATATGTCTCCAAGAAGAAACAGCGATTGTTCCGTCGGACAAGCCCCAACGCCAAAAACCAGCCCCTTCTTCGGGTGATATCCACCCCTGATGCCAAATAATTTGATTCGAAACCTCGGAAGGGGTCTCATTATCCACCTGAGAGTTCTGCTCGACAGCGAAGGTCGATTCGCGCTGAGCATCAACGCCTGACTCGACAGAAGCAATAGCAACGTTAGATGCGGGACCTTCGTCAGTGTTATTCGAATCAAGGGCGTATAACATCGAGGGCGAACCCAAAAGGAGCCCAAAAGAAATGAGGCCCGAAAAAGCCAGCACTCCGAATGACCATTTCTTCATAACAGCACGGTATCCAATCACGCAGCGGCCCCGTCGCTTCAGGGCAACGGGGCCTCAATCAAAACTAGCTCAGTAATGTGCTAGCCAATTTGCTGGCAGTTTTTGCACTCTCGTGAAGCGCCACGCCTCTGGGCCTCCTGAATAGAGATCTGCGAATAGCCCTTTGCGTCCTTACCAACGGTACGGCACTTATGCGTATGGTAAACATCGCTACCGTTCTTATACCAAACTAAACCGTAGCCCGGAATCCACTTGCCGTCCTCGCCGACATAGTAGGAGCCAACCCAGGCATTCGTAGCCATGGCACCGGAAGACTGGAGGTAGTAGTCGCCGACCCAGGCGTCGTGAGCCATAGCGCCGGAACCGCTAAAGTAGTACCAGGCGCCGCCGACCTGACGCCAGCCGGTGGCCATCGCGCCGGAATCGTCGAACCAGTACCAAACTCCACCAACGTTAGCCCAAGAGTTAGAGGCCATAGCGCCCGAACCTCCGAGCCAATACCACGTGCCGCCATTGCTGAGCCAGCCGGTTGCCATGGCGCCCGAACCGCTCGCATAGTACCAAGAGCCGCCTGCCAAGAACCAGCCAGTGGCCATTGCACCGGAGTCGCCGAACCAGTACCAGGAGCCGCCGAGGCTGCGCCAGCTGTTAGCGACCATGGCGCCCGAGCCGTCGAGGTAGAACCACGTACCGCCGATGTTGAGCCAGCCAGTGACCATCGCACCGGAGGCATTAGTGTAGTACCAGGTACCCGAATCGTTGATCCAGCCAGTCAGCATGACCCCAGATTCGTTGAAATAGTACCAAGCCCCGCCGAGATTATGCCAACCGGTCAATAGCTCACCGTCGGAGGTCGCATAGGACCACTTTCCGTAGATGGAGTCGTAGAACCAGCCACTATGCTGCATGCGGCCATCGGCGTTGGCACCAGGGGTGTTCAGGAAGTAGTTCTTGCCGTCAATCTGAACTCGGCCGTATGCCATATCATGGTTTTCGGGATAGAAGTAATACTTGTCCCCACCGATAGACTGCCAGCCCGACACCGCGGTCCCGTCAGCGCCAAAATAGTACCAGACAGCTTCGTATTCGTTATGCCACTGGTTCGTGACCATGGCGCCAGTTTCGGGATCGAAATAGCGAAGGTTGCCGTCCTCGCACCGAACGAGTCCAGTCTTCGGACGACCGTCGGAACACCATTCCGTAATCGGTCCACCGCCTCCGCCACCGCCAGCAATATCAGCAAATGAGGGCGCCGGGGCAACCGTCATGCAGGCAGCAGCAAATGCAACAACTCCCAGCACTGTTAGTCCGTGCCATCTTTCTCGAAGGTTTTTCATACGACATCCTTTTTCCGAGATTTAAGGCTCTCTTAAGTTATTTTTAAACTATCAATTCAGTATTTCAACGGGAAATCGATAAAAGGTGTCTTTGTGACTGCAATTTAAATATGAGTCGCCACACCTCAACCGTTACGCTAAATAGCTTCTAAGGCAAACTTAGCGCATGAGCGAACTGATTAAACGAGTGAACTGAATAATAAAGCAACAAAATACAAACCTTGGTCATCAATCACATCTACCGCGGGCCGATAACGCCCGCCTCATGTGCTGCGATATAATCAATCTCACTAGATGCCAAATCAGCAAGCCGAAGGAGCTGACGTGCTAACAATTCACTATGGTGATATGGAAAACGTTATCTACAACACGTCCGTTTACTTCGATAACGTATATTCGCCCCAGTGGTTTCAAGACTCCTTTGCCCAAAGGGTCATAAAATCCATCGACAAAGGCACCGTGGTAGGCCCCAATGCAATCGATACCAAGATTCTAGGCATCATTCCTCCCGAGAAACTATCCAGCGGCACCAAAACGCTACTGCTTATGTACTTTATGCCGCAGAATATATATAACGCCTCAAATTGCGGTGATAATTGCGCCTACTGGATTCTGAGGATCGCCGCGCAAAAGGATCTAACAATCAATCTCTACCACATAATGGATTTTGGAAACGGCAAATTCACGGTAACCATTGCAAATACGGGCGATATAGTCCACACAATGTTTGACCTTGTCCCCATAGCTGGAAAATGCCTAAGGGAGAACTCCTGATGCGCGGATCATACAAGGTAATTATTCAAAATAACCGGGTTCAGTTTAAACTGACCATCAATAGAAATCTGACCATCATCCAAGGTAACAGTGCTACAGGCAAGACAACTCTGCTTGATATGGTGGCAGCTCACGAAGAGCTTGGGGCACAAAGCGGCGTAACAGTAAGTTGCAAAGTGCCCTGTAAAACAATATCTGGAAAATATTGGCGTAGAGATCTCCAAGAGATTTCCAGCAGTATTGTTTTTATTGATGAGGGCAATACTTTTGTTCGATCAAGAGAATTTGCCCATGAAGCAAAGCGTAGCTCAAACTACTACGTAATTGTCGCCAGAGAGTCACTGCGCCAACTGCCCTATAGCGTTGATGAAATCTACGGTCTTAAGAACACCAACCGAACCACAACGAAGTATCCCGTTTACTCTCGTGTCTACACCTCTACATATCGTATTTACGGTGATACTGATTTTAGAGGCGAGAGGCCCGAGCTTGTCATTGTCGAGGACACAAATTCGGGCTACGAATTCTTCAGTTTGCTATGCAAAAAGAGCAGCATTAAATGCATCAGCGCGGGAGGCAAATCAAATATTTGCAACTGCATTATGGACGCACCGGAAAACGACATCCTCGTGATTGCCGACGGTGCCGCCTTTGGACCAGAAATTGCGGAAGCAGCTGCTCTATTGCGCCGAAAGAACATCAAGCTATTCCTACCGGAATCGTTTGAATGGCTCGTGTTGAAGTCGGGATTATTCAACAGCAAACACATTAAGGACATGCTGCTTAACCCCGCTGAACATATCGAAAGCTCAAAGTTCTTTAGCTGGGAGAAGTTCTTTACTGCAGAACTCATCGAATGCTCACGAGACACACGTTTTCGATATGACAAGAGCTGCTTGAACGAGGAGTACCTGAACCCCACCGCTCTTGCAGCTCTGGAGGATACTTTGCCGGACCTTGGCATTACTTCGCACTAAAACGAGAAGTACTCACTGTCGGAGGATAGGTTTGGTCCGAGCCACGGGTCGCCATCGAGGAAGAACTCAGGCCAGTGCTGCATGAACAGCGCCTGCTCACGCTTCCAGCGGCGCAGCTTTTCCTCGTTGGCCTCTTCCCTGCCGCGCGAGGTGAACTCGTAGTGGTACAGCTCGGCATAGGGCGTAAAGATGGTGCGGTAACCCGCCTCCCACACGCGCAGGCAAAAGTCTGCGTCGTTAAAACCGACGGCGAATTCCTCGTTGTAGCCGCCGACGCGCTCAAATACGTCGCGTCGCACCATCTGGCAGGCACCCGTCACGGCGCTAAAGTTGCCCGGGCGCACGGCACGGGCAAGATAGCCCTCGCGCTTTGCCGAGAAGTCCTGGTTGGCATGGGCAAGTGCGCCACGCACGCCAATCAAAATGCCGGCATGCTGCACCAGATGATCGGCAAAGTAGAGTTTGGCGCCCACCACGCCCGCATCGGGACGCTGCAGATAGCCCATCATCTCTTCGATAAAGTCCGGGCTTATGACCTCGGTATCGTTGTTCAGCAGCAGCAGGTAGTCACCCTTGGCGTGCTTCACACCAAAATTGATGATCTGAGAGTAATTGAACTCGCCCGGCCAGTACACAACGCGCGCGATGCCCTTGCCTTCGGATGCTGCAGCCACGCGCTCTGGCAGGGTTTCGTAATACGCAAACGTCTCCGGGGCTTCACTGTTGTTCTCCACCAAGACGATCTCGTAATTGGTATACGTGGCCTTCTGGGCGATCGACATCACACAGGCATCGAGCGTCTCAATGTGATCCTTGGTGGGGATCACAATGCTCACCAGCGGCGCAGGCTCCGGCAGCGCATGGCGCATGCGGTAGACAAACGGCGTCTCGGTCTCCTCGACCGTTCCGTGAACGCCCAGCGCGTTAAAGTGGCGCTGCAGCGCAAGACGACCCGCTTCAATGGCATACGGCTTGCTATCGGCAGAGCCATCGGCGGTCGATCCCGGATGCACGCGCCAGTGATACAGCACATGCGCAACGTGCTCAAAGCGCGCGCCGGCTGCAAGGCAGCGAAGCGTCAAGTCGTAGTCCTGGGCGCCCGCAACGTCTTCTGGGGACATACCAATGTGATCGATGAGCGCCTTCTCCACCATCAGGAAATGCGTCACGCAGTTATGGCTATAGAGCAGGTCGACGTTGAGTACGGTCTTAAAGACCGGCTGGCCCCACTCCCCCGTTTTCTGGAACATGTCCTCATCACAGAACAGGACCTGGGGACGCTCGCCCTCGGCCGCCTTGTTCAGCGCGGAAACATACTGGAATAACGCGTCCGGTTCCAGAATGTCATCGTGGTCCAAGAAAGCGATGTAGTCGCCTGTCGCTTGCTCGATACCTGCGTTGGTGTTGACCACAATGCCGCCGTTGCCGGGAAGCTCGATGCGACGGATGCGCTCGTCGTTGGCACCTGCCGCAAGGGTGGCCACCGCGTCCCATTCGGGCGAGGCGTCCATAAGCAGCAATTCCCAGTTGTCATAGCTCTGGGCTTGCACCGATTCCAGCAGCTCGCGCAGGTAGACCCGATCAGTCTTGTAGCACGGCACCACAATGCTCACGAGCGGTCTATAGGCAAAGGCCGCCGAAGCGACACGCTGGCACGCCAAATCGCCCGGCTTTGCGCGATGCTGCTCAAACCAACGTCGATAAGCTGCGTCGTCTGCACGCGCGTCCTTCATACGGTTCCAGCTGTCGTCGACCATGCCGTTGTACAGGCGACCATCCATGGCGCAAAACCCGCTTTGGATCCGCTCTGTGGGATCGCTCACGATCGCGACAAAATCTCGTATATCCTGAGGCATCTCAACGCTCAGAAACGTTTTATTGACGCGGCATCCGTCCTGCTGCGGCACATCGACCTGCGACTCAAACACATGCACGGTGACATCGATGGCATTCATATGCGTATCGGAGATCTGGAACTCGGGTGCGCACTGGGGGTCTCCCGCCCAGGTAACCTCATAGCGCCACACCGCGCCGGAGTCTGCCGGCAAATAGCGAATGGCATCGATCTCGTAGCGACCGCAGCATTCGCCACGCTGCGCATCGCGGATAAGCGCGCACAGCGCAGGCTTTGCTTTGTAGTTAATCTTGGATTCCAGCTTGGCCACGCGGCTATCGAGGCGAATAGAGCCCAACCTTTGACCACCGGATGCAAAAACGACATCCATCGACGAGCCATCCAAAAACGGAAGTACCATGACGGCGAGCTCGCGCTCGTAACCGGAAACGGAAGGGCAAAGCGCCAGCACACGGCCATGATCGACCGGGAGCACCAGCGACGGCACACGAGAACCGCTCGTCGTCGCATGGACAAACGCTTGAGAACCCTCCCGCTCAATAAGCGCGGCGACATCCTGACCGGCAAAACGAAGCAGCACAAACAGACGGCCCTGGCTGCGGCAAAGTGCCAAACGTTTGATACTCATCTACACTTCTCGCTTTCCCAGGGCGTTCGCTGCCATGCGTTTGCAGGCACCCAGGCGCCCAAACCTCAAGACGTCGTAATCGAACATGAGCTTTTTGCACAAACGAGCAGCAGGGGCCTTACCGATAAGTGCCGCGCGCACCATGGCGGCAACCGAAGGAGCACATTGTGCGAGCGCAGCATCGTTGTCCACGGCAGAACCGTTAAGCGCCGCGGCAACGGCAGCAAACACTTTGCCGCAGTCCGAACCCAGCAACCTCAGCGCATCGTACAGCACCAGATCACACAGGAAGTACGCCAGGTCATCAGCATGCTGTGCGTCGAGACCGTCGCGCTGCCAGTCAGCCAGCATAGCGGAGTAAATCTTCACGTGCTCCAGCAGACGTGTCTCGTCGTCGTAGCGCATGGTGTCCATGAGCGAACCCTTGCGAGCCACGCGATAGTCGTACAACTTGTTCGAGATAAGCGCGGTCTTGTGCGAACGACCGTACACGGCAAAGTCGAAGACCTGGTCCTCGCCATACTTAACGGTTTCGTCGAACACGATCCCGTTGCCCAGCAAGAAGTCGCGCTTGCAGGCGGTGCGCCATGCAAAGGGACGAGACGCTTCCTTAAACAGCAGGTCGGAGCTATAGCCCTCAAACGACACATCGCGCGGGCTAAGCACATAGTTAAGCCACGGATACCCCGCCTCCAGCGGATACGGGTTCGCGCCAAAGGTCAACACGTCGCAGTCCTCGCGCTCAAAGGCATCGACGATCACGCGGCATGCATCGGGCGTAAAGCGGTCGTCGGAATCCAAGAACGCGACAATAGGCGCCGTGGACGCGGCGATGCCTGCATTGCGCGCGCTCGACAGGCCCCCGTTCTCTTTATCGACCAACGTAAAGCGCGCGTCCTTTTCGCAATAGGCAGCCGCAATATCGCGCGAACCGTCCGGCGAGCCATCGTTGACCAGCACGCCTTCCCAATCGGGCATGTCCTGCGCAAGCAGGGAGTCCAGGCACCAGGCCAGGCACTCCTCCACCTTATAGATGGGAACGACAACGGAAATCTTGGGGGTAGTCATAGCCAAGTGCTCCTACTGTGCGGCCGGCACGTCATCGGGATGCGGATTATCGCCGTAGGTGCGCTGATACGTCAGCACGCGCCAGACCAGCGGCAGGCCGCCAATCTTAAAGTAGTGCTTAAACGTATTGAGCTTGCCGGGCTTCTTAAAGTCAAAGCGCGAATCGATATAAGCACGGGGCGACTTGACCATCAGGCGCAAGTCGGTCTCGCCGCGCGGATCGAACAGCGACAGATCAAAGCGACCGGCATCCCAATCGGCCTTGAGCTCGGGCGAAGCCTTCTCCCAAAACTGCTCGCGCAGCTCATCGACCAGACGCTCGTCATTCCAGCGATACGTATCGACCTTCATGCGCATTAAAATGCCCTGGAGCTGAACCTTGAGCTCGGGACGTTCATCCAAAAAACGTTGCATCTCGGCATATTCGTCGCACACGCAAAACACCTTGTTGGGCGAATTAACAGAGCTCTTCTCATTGTCCTGGCGATAGCACAGGATGGGGTCCGCAATAAACGCGGCACGCTCGGCGCACGCCCAGACCTTAAAGTTAAAGCCTGCGTCCTGATACGAGGCGCCCGGCGTGGGAAGGAACCGAATCTGATTGTCGTTGAGGAACTCGCGCCGATAGATGGCAGACCAAATGGAAGGTTTGCGGTAGAAGATGCCAGGGCGATCGACGGGGCGATACGCGGCGCCCGTCATATGCTCATCGATAATCCCAAACAGCTCACGGCGCTCACTGGGCGCGGACCAATACAGGTAAAAGTCGCCCTTTACCACATCGGCATGCTCAGCATCGGCCTTGGCAACCAGCTTTTGGAGCGAATCCTCAAACATAAAGTCGTCGGACTCAAGGATGCCCACGTACTCGCCGCGCGCCATCTCCAGGCCGCGGTTCATCGAGTCACCGTAGCCGCTGTTGGCCTTGTCGATCATCTTCACACGGGGGTCGCGCTCCATGTACTCGCGGATGATATCCGGCGAGCTATCGGTGGAACCGTCATTGATACAGATGATCTCGATGTCCTTAAGCGTCTGCGCCACGGCGGAATCGAGGCACTCGCACAGGTAGCGTTCGACATTGCAAATGGGGACAAGCAGCGAAACTTTAGGGGTATCAGAGTTCTGCAAGAGAACCTCCTGTTGAGTAGCGTGTAACAGGGTTATTTTAACAGCCGAGTTGCGGCGAGCGGCAGCGCTTGGAATTAGATAAAGCGCTCCAGGCAGGCTTTGAGACCGCGAGTCGAAAGATAGAACAGCGTGGCGTCTGCCATCGAAACGCCCGAGGTCGCCGCAACGAGCTTGTGGGCAACACGGCGAACGGCGCCCTTAGCAGGCATATCTGCCCAGTCCGTTCCCAAAAACGTCGCGAGGTCCATGTTGACGCGAGCCGCCACGCGATGGAAGTCATCGGCATCCAAGCGCGCCAGGTCGAACACAGTTAGGTCCAAAAACCAAGTTATCAGCTCGCCGGGGCACAGGTCTAAAAGACCGTAGGCCGCCCAGTCCTCCAAGACCTCCTCGAGCATCCTCATGTGGGCGTCAAGCTTTTTGGCGCGAGCCTCGGCACTGTTGAACTCGTGCGTCGCCGATTCACTCTCCATCACGTAGTGGTAGAACTTGTCCGGCATGACGACGGTCTTGCGGGCAAGCGCATAAGCCGCAAATTGGAAGACGACGTCCTCGCCCAAAGCCAAACCGGGGGCGAAGCGAATGCCTTCGCGATTGAGCAGCTCGCGCGAAAAAGCCGCACGGCAGGCATAGGGCTGCGCATTCGAATGGAACAGTAGTTGGGGATCACGGGCGCCGAAGGTACCAGCTTTGGGGCTCATGAGTTGCTGGACGCGTTTGGGGGCAGCATCGGCAGGTTCACAGACGCCGCCAAAAACGGCGACCTCGGCATCTGAAGACTCCATGGCATGCAGCACGCGCTCGACCGTCTGGGCGTCGATGTAATCGTCGGCGTCTACAAAGAAAACCACCTCGCCCTTGGCGGCATCGATTCCGGCATTTCGGGCGAACGAGACGCCCGCGTTTTCCTGGTCAATCACCAGTACGTGATCGTCGGCCTGCGCGATCTGGCGCAACACGTTCAACGAATCATCAGTCGAACCGTCGTTGACGCAGACAACCTGAATCGAGCGCTCGGACTGGGCCAACAGCGAATCGAGACATCGCTGAATGGAGCGCGCAGAGTTGTAAACGGGGACGACAATGGTAGCTTTAGGACACGAGGCCTCTCCCATGCCGACCTACCCCCTCAGCGATTCGATGAGGAAGGCAGCAACCACGCCTGGGCCTCCAACCGAGGCGTAATACTTAGCACGCCCCAAGGCACCATCCGTCGCAAAACTCGGGTGCTCGTCAACCCAGCCCTCAGGATCTTTGAGGATGGCAGCGAGATTTGCGCGCTTCCACGGCTTGAGGTCGTCAAGCGAAAAGTCCCCGGCGTCCAAGGCCGCCTGAAATTCCTTGGCCATCTGCACCAGGAACTCCTTATAGAACTTAGGCGCCAGGCGCACGTAGTTCCACATGTACGAATCGTACTTAATGAGCTGATTGAACTTGAGCATGCGCGCGACATCGACGCTTGCGTGGTCGCGGGCATAATCCTCTCGAATCCAACGCTCAATCTCGGCATACTCGGTATTGACGCAAAACACCTTAGCCGAAGAATTGACCGAGGAATTCTCGTTGTCCTGGCGATACGACAACACGGCATCATGCAGGTAAACAGCCTTATCGGCGCACGCGATCACCTTAAAGGCAAATGACGTGTCCTGAAAGGATGCCCCCTGAGTCGGCAGGAACTTAATGCCGTTGCGCTCAAGAAAATCGCGACGGTACACGGCCGACCAAATCGACGGCTTTTGCTTAAAGAACTGCGTCGTATCGCTCGGGTGCACCGGCTTACCGCAATCCCGAGGTCTAAACATCTCGTGCAGCGAACGGCGCTCCTCGGGCTTAGACCAGTAGAAATCAAAGTTCGCCTTCGCAAAGTCGGCATTATTGCTATCGGCGGCCGAGACAAGATTTTCGAGTGCGTCGGGCGCTATAAAGTCATCGGACTCTAAGATGCCGACGTACTTGCCACGCGCCATCTCCAGGCCATGGTTCATCGAGTCGCCGTAGCCGCTGTTGGCCTTGTCGATCATCTTGACGCGCCCATCGCGATCCATATACTCGCGGATAATCGCGGGCGAGTTGTCGGTCGACCCGTCGTTAATGCAGATGATCTCGATGTCCTTGAGCGTCTGCGCCAGGGCGGAATCGAGGCACTCGCGCAGGTAGCGCTGAACATTGTAAATGGGAATAAGCAGCGACAGAACAGGGCTGCCAGAGGCGTTAGTAGACAAATGTGCTCCTTAGGAAATACCTGTCGTTTCATGGTATCAAAGGGTCAGCGCGCCAGCGGGCGTTTATATAATCTATGGAGCTCGCAGAGGCAAACCGATAAGAAAGGACGTCATGCAGCCCAAAGCCGCACGCAACATACCCATCGAAGCCTTGCGCCTGATCGCGGTCGCCGGCATCGCGGTATTCCACACGTTTCAGTGGACCTTCCAGGGGACCTGCGTCGGCTTGCAGGAATACACGCCGCTCGCCGCCTTCCCCTACTCCGGCGCACTCGGCTTTATCAACTTGCTGGGCTGCTGGGCCAACGAGGTCTTCTTTATGACCTCGGGCTATTTTCTCATCGCTTCGGCCGCGCGTGCTTGGGACGGTGGAGCAGCGTGGAAGTCACAAATGCAGCGGATGGCGCAGCGTCTGGGCAAGGTTGTTATGCCCACCGCGTTTTATTGCCTCGTGGCGCTGACGTGGTCCACGGTCGTCTCCCCCATTCCCGATGTTACCCTCAATACGCACTACTGGTACACACTAGGCCTTGAGTTTATCTGGGTCTATGCCGCCACGGTCTTCATGGCGCCATGGTTTGGACTGGCCAAGATCCGACTCTCCCAGAAGAGCTACACGACGACGGTCATCGCCGTTGGCATCCTCGCATTTGTTGTTAACGGGTATTTAGCCGCCATGAGCGCGACAAACGGCGGTGAGTTTTCTTGGCTCCAAAAGCTCATGAGCGCCGTCACGTACGTTATCGCGTTTTTGATCGGTGGGCTGCTCCGCGACGTTACCGATGTCATGGATTCGGACAGGGCGGGCGCCTTGGGCATGCGCTCGCTCGTAACGGTTTTGGTACTCACCATCATCCTGGAAGGAGCACTCTCCTTCACCGACAACCTCACGGCGATGGCAGTCCTCTCCTACAAATCAACCTCGCTGATCTCGTTTGCCCTCGCTGCCGCCTCCTTGCTCTTTGCGGCAACCCGACGCAGTGCCTCAGGCAATCCGCGGACTGCAGGTGTCATCGTCACCTTATCGACCGCCACGCTCGGTTTCTATGTGACGCAGTCGCTCACCAGTAGCCTGTGGCGTCCCGTCTTCAATACGTTGCTCGCAAACATACTGGTCAGCCAAAACAGCCCGGCAGCTATATGTATCGTCACGGGTACCGTCATTAGCATCGTCTTTGCCTTAGCGCTCCTCATCATCGACGCAGCTAGAAGCCTTATCGCTCGCAAGCCCAAGCGGCAATAGAGACGCTGCCGTCAGACGCTAAAGCCGCTACAGCCGTGGCAGGTTCCTGCGTTTTATTCAAAGCTTGCCGCCAAGGTGCGCCGAGCCTTTACAATAGGACAGTCCCAAGGACGTATTCGATAGCTTCCGCGCAGCACTCGCCCGCCGCGCGTGAAAGGATATATTGCCCCATGCCTTCAACCCTCCCCGCTCCCATCGACAAACTCGCCATCGTTGTCGTCACCTATAAGCGCCAGGAACTCCTGGCCAACTTGTTCGACTCTATGACCAAGCTCACTGCCGCGCCCTGGCGCATCGTGATTGTCGATAACGAGAATTCGCGCGAGACCAAGGCCATGTGCGCCGCATTCAACGAGCGCCTCGCCACCCTGTGGGGCATCGACACCAACCAGCCCGATGCAAAGGGTGGCACCAACCGCGTTATCTACGCGCCGCAGCTCAAAAACGGCGGCGGCGCAGGTGGCTTCTCCGCCGGCACCAAGTGCGCCTACGACCTGGGCGCTCAGTGGTTCTGGGTGATGGACGACGACGTGCTCGTCATCCCCGAAGGCATCGAGCGTCTTGCCAAGTGGACCGATCGCTACGATGTCATCCAGGGTTCGCGCCTGGACTTTGACGGCGGCGCCTTCTTTTGGCAATACCAACTCATCCTTTCACTCGGCATTCCCAACCCTGTCGCCAAGTGGGACCTGGGACCCGAGGGCTACCGCGCCATGAACCAGCTATGCTTTGAGGGCGGCATGTTCTCGCGCCGCGTGGTCGATAAGATCGGCCTGCCCGATGCGCGATTCTTTATCTACGGCGACGATGCCTGCTACGGCTACGTAGCCAGCCAACACTTCCCCGCCGTCGTTGTTGCCGACGTGGTTCTCAAGCGCGCCCGCGCCGTCTCTAACTGGGATATCGCCGGCAAACGCCAGCTCAACTCTACGAGCGACACCAACCGCTACTACATCATGCGCAACCGAGGCTTCCTCGCTCGCTATATGCAGATCTACGGTGACTACCACCCCATGCTGTTCCGCCTGGGCAATGCCGCGACCTTCTGCAAGGAATTCATTCGCCTGGCTGCGGTCGATAAGTGCTTTAAGACCGGCATTCCGGCGCTGCGCCGCGGCATGAAGGACGCCCGCAAGATCATCAAGGACCCCGACTGGAAGCCCATGCCGCCCATGAAGGACACCGAGTAACGGAAGCCGGAAACACCTCGGCGCTTAAAGCCGCTGGCACACCGTAGCCACATGCTGCCCATCAAAACCGAACCCCCAGCGCATGCGACCCACGCCGGGGCGCGGCACACGAATTTCGTCGATGCCATCGCGCTCTATGTCGAGTAGCGACTGCACGGCCAGCAATTCCAACCCCAGCGCATCCACATCGGGGTCATACATCATATTGATCGTTATAAGCGGGCGCTCGTCCAGCATGCCGATCGTGTCAGCTACGTCGAACACAGCGCCCGTAGGAAAAACCTGGATGTCCCAGCGACCCGCGCCACACTTTCGCCTCGAAGCAGGATTGGCATAGCCCGGCAAGCCAAAGCAGAGCCCCTGCAAGAACAGATGATATGGCAGCGGCTTATCTGGGTCGGTCTCACCGATTCCCGCATCCCCCAGGATGCGGCTTAGCGCCCGCCTCACGGTATCCTCGTTCCCACGGCACAGCCCGTCGCGAAACGCATCGACGTCTCGAATGTCTTCGGCAGCGCACTCAAACCACTCAACAATCACTAGACGCAAGGCTTGGCGAAGCTCTTTATTGGGCAATCGCAAAGCACGGAGCCGATCGCCATGCTCTGGCTCCTCAGCCATATCCGTCGTGAGAAAACCGGACAGATACAGCGCTGTCCACATGCCATCGTCAGGCGAGACATCTGGCTCTGCAGCGCCCAAACAAAGCGGGACCTCAGCACACCTATGGGCCTCGAGCAAATCAAACAAGACCGAAAGGCGGTCGAGATTCCACCCGGCAACTACCCTACTCAGGCAATCCGCATACCCATACAGATCGGCGCGCACAGGCGCCGTGCAGCCTCGATCCAGAAAACCGATCACACGCGCTGGACTCGAGCAATAGGCCCTACCAAACCGATATCCCTCGAGCCATTCACGCGCATCATCAAGATATTCCTCACGCCCAGCATGATTCAACAGAGCCTGGACCTCGGCATCCGAAAAGCCGAACCAACGGTCACACCACGTCGAAAGCGGCGTCGACAGACAATACGAGCAACTGCGCGAAGAAAGCGCCGCTTCGGCAGGACTGGGACGCTCCCCCATCAGACAAGCAAAGCGTAGCGAATGACCCGCGGCAGCAATGGCGTCAAACAGCACACGGTCAAGTAGTTCTGCCGGATCGGCGTCAGAAGCGTCCCTCGCGCTCGCACGGCGAGACCACGCCGCATCGTACCCATCAACGAGCAATACACCCTGCTCATCACAGGCAATCTCCAGCAGCTCTATGAGCACACCGAGCACCGAGT
>JAUUSS010000171.1 GCA_030841765.1 Collinsella aerofaciens
GGCAACTACGTGCCGTCGCTCTATGAGGTTCGTTACGACGAGCCCTGCTCGCCGCGGCTACCCAGGCGGTATCGTCCGAGATCTGCAATATGCTCAACTGCCATTTTTGCCCTGTTGAGTATGACGCCAGTCTGGATTCCTACGTCATAGATTTTGAAGGCGGCAGTCGCGTTGCTTTGCCGGACGATCCCGAGAAGCTTTTCTTTTCCACGACGGCGCCAGCGGCACGTCTGGGGGCTGGCCCTGATGGCTTTGAGGCATCTGTTTTGGGGGGTACGAGTGCCGAGGACCTTAAACACGTCCGTATAACTCGCGTTGACGAATCGATGCCTATGGGAGGCTGGCTTAGGGCGCATGGTCTGCCTTGTCAAGGTCTCTACGTCGACTCCGGCATCGAGGCGGGGCACCCGCGCTCTGAGGGCGATGGCAAGCACAGTAGCGACGCGATTGTTCCTGCTTCTGTTGCGAAGAGCCCGACGACGCGCGCGCTGCTGCTTCGTGATGGTAGCCAAGAGCCGATTGATGACCTTGAATATGACTACTTGGTGCACTTGGCGCATGACTTTGAACTGATCTACGAAGGCGAATCTCAAAAGCGCGAGGAGCGCCATATCGCTCAGACGCTCCAGATTGGCATGAGAAATTCCCTGGGGGATGTTCCGGGTATCGCAACCGATTCGGTGTACCTGTCGGCCACGAATTCGGCGTTGGTCGGAGGCGATTTCTATACGCTCATTCGTCTTCCCGACGACTGCGCCGTCATGATTCTGGGTGATGTGTCTGGCAAAGGCATTGAGGCCGCATCGATGTCCGCGCTCGTCAAGACGGCCCTGACGGCATATGCCTGGGAGGGCGCTGGACCGGCCCGCATGGCACGCTCCCTTAACAGCATGCTCATGGGCTTTTCGAGGGTCGAGACGTTCGTGACGGCCTTTATCGCCAAGATTGACCTTAAAGCCGGACGCGCAACGTATTGTTCGGCGGGCCATCCTCCGACCATGGTCATCAGGCCAGAGTCGATGCCGCTGGGTGGCGGCGAGGCCCGTGGGGGAGAGGTTGAGCTGCTTGGATGCCAATCGGGCGTAATCGGTGCCTTTGAGAGCATGGTGTACGAGACAGGCGTGTTTACGTTTGCCCCCGGCGACATGCTCTTCATGTATACGGATGGAACGATTGAGGCCCGCGACCGCACCGGAGCGTTCTTTGGCGAGCAGCGCTTGCGCGACCTTCTGCTCTCTGTCTCGGGTGAGGGCGTATCGGGCATTTGCGGCAAGGTCTTGGGCGAGCTTGAGCGATTTACCGAATCGGCGCTGGACGATGACATTGCATTGGTGTCCCTTGAGTTTTTACGGGGTCGTTCATAGACGACGCTGGGCGGGCTGAATCCGTACGGTTGGGGAAACGAATGCATCGAGTGGGCTTTTTTGGGGAACCATGGTCGTATGAATGAGTGGAATGACATAGCGGTTTTGACGCCACCAGGCGATATCGACATCGCCACGGTGCCTGCGCTGCGTCGGCGGTTGGATGCTTTGATTGGCCGCGGCGTGCGTCGTGTCGTCATCAACTGTCAGGCTGTTAGCTTTATCGATTCTACGGGCTTGGCATTCCTGCTTACGCGCGCTCGTGAGCTTATGAGGCGAGAAGGCCTGCTTTCGCTCGTCAATGCATCAGGTGAAGTTGTTCGCTTTTTGGAGATTGCTCGTCTTGTCGATATCCTTCATGTCGTGGGGCCGGCACGGGAGTCAATTCCTGCCATTCCGGTGGGGGAGCTGCCTCGCTGGAGTAAGAGCGTTGAGGTCCGTCAGGGTATCGAGAATCTTCCATACTACCGACATCGCATCGCCGAACTCCTTGAATCGCTTCCGTTGCGCCGTGACGAGCGCTACGATGTCGCATTGGCGTCGGGGGAGGCGCTGGGTAATGCCTATGACCATGCGGGCGGTATCGGGTGCGTCCTGACGGTTCAGGCCTATGGCGATCGCGTTGTGGTTGAGGTGCTTGATCGAGGTGCCGGCTATTCTATCGATGAAACGAGCGAACCGGTCGCATCCGAGGAACGCGGCCGTGGCATCAAGCTTATGCGTATGCTCGTCGATAACGTGGAGGTTGCTCGTCGTACGGACGGCGCCGGCACGCGCGTGCAGATGGTGAAGCTGTTTAGCGGAGCGCTGGAATCGTGTGCCTAGCCAATCGCTTTAGCGCGTTTAGCTACTAAGAACATGCGGCAGACAAGTTTTTTGAAAAAAGTACTTGCGTCTTTTGGACAACTCGCGTAAATTAATAACCCGCAAGCGGACATGGCTCAGTTGGTAGAGCACAACCTTGCCAAGGTTGGGGTCGCGGGTTCGAGCCCCGTTGTCCGCTCCATTGCATTTCCGGACCGTTTAGGCGGTCCTTTTTCGGCGAAGTGGCCAAGTGGTAAGGCAGAGGCCTGCAAAGCCTTTACCCCCGGTTCGAATCCGGGCTTCGCCTCCAGGCAACATCCGGGCGCTCCGGCGCCCGTTTTGTTTTACATATGCGGACATGGCTCAGTTGGTAGAGCACAACCTTGCCAAGGTTGGGGTCGCGGGTT
>JAUUSS010000040.1 GCA_030841765.1 Collinsella aerofaciens
AAGTGTTTCTAAATGGTTTGCAAGAATTAGACCATAAATAACGCAAACCTTTGGGACTTCGGCCTTTTTTGTTTTCGGCTTGGTTGCTGACATTGCGCCGCAGGTTGAGCTCACGTCAGCGAAAATGCCCCTAGGCGAGCAAGGTGACGCGAAAGAGGAGGGAAGCGTACTTCGGTACACGACCGACGATTGAACGTCAGATTGTCGCTTAGGGGCATTTGCAGCGTCGAGCCGTTATGCGGTTTGGTAAAACCGCGTAACTTCTACAGCTGGCGCAGACCTTCCTCGAGACCGGTCTTGCTGTTGGTCTTCTCGTCGCGCATCTTGATGACGCGGGCGGGGACACCGGCCACGACGGCACCGGCGGGGACGTCCTCGACGCACACGGCGCCGGCGGCAACGACAGCGCCCTTGCCTACGTGCACGCCCTCCAGAACCACGGCGTTGGCGCCGATCATGACATCGTCCTCGATGATGACGGGCGTGGCGCTTGCGGGCTCCACGACGCCCGCCAACACGGTGCCGGCGCCGATGTGGCAGTTCTTGCCCACGGTGGCGCGACCGCCCAGCACGGCGCCCATATCGATCATGGAACCCTCGCCGATAACGGAGCCGATGTTGATGATGGCGCCCATCATGATGACGGCACGGTCGCCGATCTCGACGCGGTCGCGGATGATCGCGCCCGGCTCGATGCGGGCGTTGATGCCCTTAAGGTCGAGCATGGGCACGGCGGAGTTGCGGCAATCGTTTTCAACGTCGTAGTAATCGATGGAATCGGCGTTGGCGTCCAGGATGGCCTTAAGCTCATCCCAGTCGCCAAAGACGGTCTTGCCACGACGACCGCCGTAGACATGTGCGTCGCCCCAGGCAACCTTCATGCCCGGCTTCTCGCGCACGTACAGCTTGACGGGCGTCTTTTTGGGCGCGGTGGCGATGTAGTTGATAATCTCCTGTGCATCCATCTCGGCTGCGTTGCTCATATGCTGTCTCTCCTTTGAGGGGGTATGGTTGATAACTAGTTAGGCGAACATGACCTGGTCGAAGGTGTAGAAGCCGGGGTCGCGGGTGATGAGCTTTTGGGCTGCTGCCAAGGCGCCGTTGACGAAGATCTGACGGCTCGTGGCGCGGTGGGTGAGCGTGACCTCCTCGTCCTGGCCAAAGAAGCTCACCTCGTGCACGCCGGCGACGGTGCCGCCGCGCAGCGAGTGCATACCGATTTCCTTGGGATCGCGTGCTCCGCACATGCCCTCGCGGCCATAGACGGGGTGGTAGCCTGCCTCGGGCTCGGCTTCGACGACGGCGTCGAGCAGTAGCTTGGCAGTGCCGCTGTGGGCGTCGACCTTTTGGTTGTGGTGCGTCTCGACGATTTCGCAGTCAAAGCCGGGCAGCTCGCGTGTAGCCTGCGCTACCAGATGGCGCAGGGCTGCGATACCGATGGAGTAATTGCCCGAGTGCATAACGCGGGTGTTCTGGCCCAGCTCACGCAGGCGGTCCATCTGCTCGGGGGTGTAGCCTGTGGTGCCTGAGACCAACGCCGCGCCCGTGCGCTCGACATAGGCGACGACGGCATCGAAGGTTACGACGTTCGAGAAGTCGATGATGACGTCGGCCGCCGGTGCGCTCTCGAGCTCGGACAAGTCGAAGCCGATCTGGGCGACGATGTCAAAAACGGGCTGCCCAGCGGCGTCGACAACGCCCTCGGCGGTAGTTCGGATGAGCGAGCCCATGCGGCCCGTTCCCATAATGACGGTCTTAATCAAGCAGACCAGCTCCCTTCAGAGCATCGGTAAGTGCGGCTCGCGTGTCGTCTGCCATGGGGCACAGCGGCATACGGTAGTTTGCCTCGATCATGCCCATCTGGGCGAGCGCTTCCTTGACGGGGATGGGGTTGACCTCGCTAAAGAGGGCGTTGATGAGCGGCTGGCCGGCAATCTGGATATCGCGGGCGCGCGCTACGTCGCCGTCCAGATAAGCGCGGCACATGTCGTGTACGAGCTGCGGCTGCACGTCGGCCCACACGCTGATGGTGCCCGAAGCGCCCAGGCTCATGAGCGGCACTGTGAGTGCATCCTCGCCCGAGTACATGCGGAAGTCATCGGACAGCAGGTGGGCGATCTTGGCCGCGTAGGCGACGTTGCCCGAGGCCTCCTTGATGCCCATGATGTTGGGGTGCGCGGCTAGGCGCTCTACGTTGCGCTCGCTGATACCGCAGCCGCAGCGGCCGGGGATGTTGTACAGGATGCAGGGGATGTCAACGGCATCGGCGACGGTCTTAAAGTGCTGATAGATACCCTCTTCGTTGGACTTGTTGTAGTAGGGGGTAATGAGCAGCAGGCCGTCGGCTCCCAAGCCCTGGTAAGTAAGCGACTTGGTGAGCATGGTCTGCGTGGAGTTGGAGCCCGAGCCGGCGATGACGGGGACGCGTCCTGCAACATGCTTGACCACGGCGGCGACGACGGAGTTGTCCTCGTCATCGGTCATCGTGGCGCTCTCGCCGGTGGTGCCCAGGGTGAGAATGGCGTCGGTGCCATTTTGCAAGTGGAAATCGATAAGGCGCTCGAGCGCGTCAAAGTCGACACTGCCGTCCTTTTTAAACGGCGTAACCAGGGCGACGATTGAGCCCTCGAGGTTGCGGATGTCCATGTTCTTCTCCTTCGCCTCCGCGATCTGGATGCGTTTGTTCCATTGAGCTGCGACTGCCAGGCGCTCGTCTTCGGCGCGACGGCGGGCACTTTCGGCGCGCGACTTGGCCAGCAGCTCTCGGCCGCACGGCAGCACGTCGAGCGTGGCAAAGTAATCGCCCGGGCGCTCGGCGCGGCGGATGAGGTTGGCCGCGCCATCGGGGCGCAGCAGGACCTCGGCCGAGCGCAGCCGTCCGTTGTAGTTGTAGCCCATGGAGTAGCCATGCGCACCGGTATCGTGGATTACAAGCAGGTCACCCATGTCGATATGCGGCAGCTTGCGATCGATAGCAAACTTGTCGTTGTTCTCGCATAGGTTGCCCGTGATGTCATAGGTGTTCGTGACGGGCGCCGTGGCCTTGTCGGCGCCGCCCGGCTGACCCATCACCGTAATGTGGTGGTAGGCGCCATACATGGCAGGGCGAATCAAATCGACGGCGCTTGCATCGACACCGATATAGTCCTTGTAGATCTGCTTCTCGTGGATAGCCTTGGTGACCAGACAGCCGTAGGGGCCCATCATAAAGCGGCCCATCTCAGTGCAGATGGCCACATCGCCCATGCCGGCGGGAACCAGGATCTCGTCGTATGCCGCGTGTACTCCCTCGCCGATGGCGCGAATGTCGTTGGCCTGCTGCTCGGGCAGGTAGGGGATGCCGACGCCGCCGGACAGATTGATGAAGGCGACGTGTGCGCCGGTCTCGCGCTCCAGGCGTACGGCAAGCTCAAAGAGGATACGCGCGAGCTCGGGGTAGTAGTCGTTGGTGACGGTGTTGCTGGCAAGGAATGCGTGGATGCCAAAGTCCTCGGCGCCCTTGGCTTTGAGCATGCGGAAGGCCTCGAAGAGCTGCTCGGTGGTCATGCCATATTTGGAGTCGCCTGGGTTGTCCATGATGCCGTTGGAGAGCTGGAACAGGCCGCCTGGATTAAAGCGGCAGCCGACCGTTTTGGGGATGGGTTCCGCAACACGCTCAAAGAACTCGATGTGGCTGATGTCGTCAAAGTTGACGATGGCACCCAGCTTGTCGGCGAGCTCAAAGTCGGCAGCCGGCGTATCGTTGGACGAGAACATGATGTCGTGTCCCGTGATACCCAGCGAGCGGGCGATCATGAGCTCGGTATAGCTCGAGCAGTCGCAGCCGCAGCCGTATTCGTTGAGAATGGAGATGAGCGCCGGGTTGGGGTTGGCCTTGACGGCAAAGTATTCCTTAAAGCCCGGGTTCCATGCAAAGGCGTCGCGCACTTCTTGCATGTTGCGGCGGATGCCCGCCTCGTCGTATAGATGAAACGGCGTGGGGAACTGCTCGACGATATGCTCGAGTGTCTCCTTGTCCACAAACGGCTGCTTGGCCGCATATGCCTCGTTGGGGGTCAATACCATGTCCCGTAAACCTCGCTATCCAGACGGCGCCATCTGCGCATCGAATCCGCATAGCGTGGACCCAATGTCCGGATAGCGCTCCCGCATTGCTGCAGACAGTCCTGTGGGTGTTTCCCACAGGCCCACCAGGTTGTTCGTGCCCGAAAAACCCAGTTCGGCGGGTTTCGCCTCCCCACGGGGTCAAAGCCTGCCGGCTCGCCCGCGGCTCTTCGTGCCCGCGCCTCTATCAAGTGGTAAAGACCCTATCACGTTGCACTTTACCAAACAAGAGTATTCGTATATAACGTTTAAAAAATGCAGCATCATGCTAGAAACGAGGGCGCCACAATCCTGCGTCACAATAGGTGACAACTGAGTTGCCCCATGAAAGGAATCCCCATGACCGAGCTCCAAGAACTCCGTCGCTATCGTCGCGACCTGCATCGCATTCCGGAGCTCGACTTCGATCTTCCGCAAACTATCGCCTATATCGAGGGCGTGCTCGCTCCGCTTGCCTGCGAGGTGATCCATCCGTGCCCTAGTTGCGTGTGCGCTTTCTTCGACGCTGGCACGGGTGCCTCGCATGCCACGGCGATTCGTGCCGATATGGATGCGTTGCCTATTGCGGAGACGACGGGCGCCGCTTTTGCCTCGACGCATCCCGGCAAGATGCACGCGTGCGGCCACGACGGGCACATGGCTATGGCCCTCGCGGCGGCAACTTTTGTCGACCGTACGATTCGTGAGCAGCCGGGCGTTATTAAGCGCAACGTGCTTTTTGTGTTCCAGCCGGCCGAGGAAACAACCGGTGGCGCTAAGACGGTATGCGAGAGCGGCGTGTTCGAGCGCTACGGGGTCGACCGCATCTTTGGCTTTCACGTGTGGCCCGATCTTCCTGCCGGTACGCTGGCGAGCTGTCCCGGTCCGCTGCTGGCGCGCTCGAGCGAGACGCACATTCATATCCATGGCACGAGCATCCATATCGCCAAGACCTACGGCGTTCCAGTCGAGGAATCACATGACGCAGCGCTGGCGGCGGCAAAGTTCCTGGTTGCCGAGCGCGAGCTGATGGACGAGCTGGGTGCCGATGAGCCCTGCATCGGTAAGTTTGGCCTGCTGCAGGCCGGCACCGTCTGCAATGCGGTGGCGGGGGAGGCCCATGTTGCCGGTAGCTTGCGTGTGTTTACGGACGCCATGTTCGACCGTGCGCGCGAGGGCGTACGCCGTGCGCTCGACGAGGCGTGCACCGCAACGGGCTGTACGTACGATCTCGACTTTGCCGAGGGCTATCCGCCAGTCGATAACGACCCCGAGTTGTTTGCCCACATTGCGCCTGCCTTGCCCGAGTTGCAACTTGTGGACGAGCCGCTGTTAATTGCCGAGGACTTTGCTTTCTATCAGCGCCATCTGCCGGGCGTGTTCTTCTTGCTGGGCACGGGCGTGCCAGAAGGACAAGAAAACCCGATCGACGCTGATGACTGCCCAGCCTATGCGATGAGCGCTCTGCATACCGATACCATGCTCTTTGACGAGGAGATTCTTCTCAAAGGCCTCGATGTCTACAAACGATTGCTTTTGCTTGACTAAGGCGCAAAGGACTATTTGTTCTAGAAAACACGAACAAACGTACGATATAATAGAGATGTAAGTCTATAGAAAGGTTTGACGTTACTAACGTAAGGCGATACTATGATTGCATCGTATAAAGATGAGGATACCGAACGCTTTGCCATGGGTGTGCGGGTCAGGAGGTTCGTGCCCTTTGAGCGTGTTGCGTTGAGGAAGATTCGCCAACTGCAGGTTTGTGCTTCGCTTGATGATCTTCGCGTTCCACCGGGCAACCGCCTGGAAGCTTTGAAGGGCGATCGTGCCGGTCAATATAGCATCCGTGTTAACGAGCGCTATCGGGTCTGTTTTGAGTGGAGACAGGAGATGGCTTGGAATGTCGAAATCGTCGATTATCACAAGTGATGAGACTTCGGCCGATTTGCTGTCGCCGGTGACTCCTGGTGAGCTTCTCAAAGAGGAGTTTCTTGTTCCCATGGGCATTTCTCAATATCGCCTTGCGAAAGAGACTGGGATTCCGGCTCAGCGTATCGGGCAGATTGTCTTGGGAAAACGTCGCGTGACGGCCGACACCGACCTCCGTCTTTGCCGTTATTTTGGCCTGACGGATGGTTATTGGCTGCGCGCTCAGGTGGCGTTTGACCTTGAGGCCGAGAAAAGGCGGATCGAACCGGAACTCGACAAGATCGTTCCTGTTCAGCAGGCTATCGCACTGTAGTGCTCAAAGATGATGGGGGTGGCGCGGCGATGAGGCGACGCCGACAGTCTGCCGTATATAGTCCGGGTGGATGCGGGTGCGGTTTGCTGCTGCTTCCGGTTATTGCTGTGAGCATTGGCGTGATGTTTGCGCTTGCCGGGCTTGCCGCGGCGGCGCTCGTGCTGTTTATCACTGCCATCGGCGTGACGATTTGGCTCTGCCGCAATCGCGAGCAACGCCGTGCCGACGGTAAAACCAATGTCGGCTGGGTCGTCTTTCTGATCATTGCGTACCTGCTGAGTGCCAGCTACCTTGTTTTCTTTGTCCTGTTGATGATCAGTGCCTTTACCGGGGAATCCGTCACGGTGGGTTGATGCACTGCCAGCAGACGGTCGCGCGCAGTGCGTTTGCTCGGCGTTTGGATAACTGCATTGGTCGTTTACCGCAGCCTTAGCTCTCAGCTAATGAATTCAAGTTCAATCCTTCCTATGATGTGCTGTGTACCGGCACGGTAGCCGGATCGTAGGAAGGATGAATAATGGCAAAAGAGGGAAAGAAGCCAATCGGCAAGATTGTCCTAGGCATCATCGTGGTGCTGGTTATTGTCGGTGCCGTGGGCTCTATGGGCGGCAACTCAACCGATTCGTCTGCGAGCGATTCGGCAAAACCTGCCGAGACGACACGGCAGGCTGAGGAGCAAAAAGAACCGCAAGAACCGTATACCATTGCTGACGAGGCTGAAGACACTTCCAATCAGTTTACCTATAAGATCACGGGCACCCTGACCAATAACACGGACAAGGAAAAGAGCTACATTCAGATTGAATATGTTCTGTATGATGCCGATGGCAACCAGGTTGGAACGGCTCTTGCAAACACCAATCATCTGAAGGCGGGCGGCTCCTGGAAGTTCGAGGCGCTGGGTACGGTGTCTCCCGACCAGGTTGCTAGCTGGGAGCGTTCGGACGTAAGCGGTTTCTAGCATGTTGCATGCACTGGGGGAGGTGAAGTCGTATGTCCGATAAAAAGCTGACTGACGAGTTGCTCAATGAGCTTCTCGACGCGCCAAACATCGATGGCTATATCAAGGAACACGACTTTGCCGCCCCGTCGCTTTCGGATTACTTAAAGCAGTTGCTGCAAGAGAAGGGGCTCGAGCGTTCGCGCGTGGTGCGTATGGCCGACCTCAACGAGACCTTTGGCTATCAGATCTTTACCGGTTCGCGCAATCCGAGCCGCAATAAGGTGCTGCAGATTGCCTTTGCAATGGCGCTGTCGATGAAGGAGACTAACCGCGCCCTGACGGCTGCCGGAGTGAGCGTCCTAAACTGCAAGGACCGTCGCGATGCAATCATTATCTTTTGCATCGACCGTGGCTGTAGCCTCCAAAAGGCCAATGAAGAGCTGTATCGCCTTGGCGAGGAAACGGTGAGTTAGTGGCCAATGGCTGAGCTGGCTGTTGCCGAAACAACTATGCGAACGAACAGGGTGCGGACACCATGGGGTGTCCGCACCCTGCGTTATGATGGACGCCATGGATACTCAGAGCCCAACATATTCCGATGACGAGCTGACTGCTTCACTTGCCGAGCATTTGGCGTCGCTCGACCGCGATGACAGCTATCGTGTGGAGCGCGTGCTCAAGTGCTCGGATGTCGAGACGACCGAACTCGTCTATTTTGAGGGCTCTGGCGGCGGGTCTCTCGGTCCCTTTGTCCGCAAGCGCATCGATGCTTCGGCGCAGATTGGCGGGGCCTACGAGCGCCTGTTTGCGGCTCAGCGGGCCGGACGCCGTTTTGAACACTTACCCCGGATTGTCGATTGCCGCCGCGCGGGCGAGGAGCTCGATGTGGTGATGGAATATGTCGAAGGCGAGACGCTCGAGGCGCTCGTGGGGCGCCTGGGCGCGACGCCCGATTATGCCCGCGAGCTGTATCCCGTTCTGTGTGAAGCGGTGGGCGAGCTGCATGCTGGTTTTGCAGCTGCGGGGGAGCCAGGGGTACCGGTAATCCATCGCGACCTTAAACCCTCGAACATCATCGTATCGGGCGTGAGGTATGCGGCCGATGCTGGCATGACCTTCTCGTCGTTGGTGATTATTGACCTGGGAATCGCGCGCGTATGGCGCGATGGCGCCGATGCCGACACCGTCAAGTTTGGCACGCGACCCTATGCGCCGCCCGAGCAGTATGGGTTTGGGCAGACGAGTGTGCGCAGCGACGTGTACGCGCTGGGCGCCCTGTTGTTCTTCTGCTTGACGGGAGTCGACCCTAAACCAGGGCTCGACATGCGCGAGCAATGCGAGGCGCGCGGTATTCCCACTCCACTTTCCGATGCCGTCTGCATGTCGATGGCGCTCGATCCGGCCAAGCGTTTTGCGAGTGCGGAAGCATTGGGACGGGCGACGCGCGCGGCATACGATCTGAGTCGCCCCGTGCGGCCTCCTGCGCCTGCGCCTGTCCGTACTCCAGACTCGGAGACAGTGTTGGCGTCCCAAGGGCTCCAGAAACCCGCAGGGCTTCCTGGCCCTGCCGCCTCCGCTGCATGCGGTCTGCTCTCTCGCGTTCCGGAGTCTCTGGGGCGCATTTGGAATACGCTCGTCTGCTTCTCGCTGCTTGTGTTCTTTGCCGGTAGCCACTTTGCCGTCTTTCACCCCACGGGAGCAAACCAAAGCTACCCGACGTGGCTTCTCATAATCGAGTATTTTTTCTTTGTCGATGGCCTTATGGTGCTTATGCATTTTGCGCTGCTCGATAAGCGCCGTCTTCGTCGGCGATTCGCATTGCTCGACAGCTATCGCGGCAAGAAGCTCGCGAAGCTCTTGCTCAAGGCATTGGGTGTGCTGCTCCTATGCATGATCGTCATAGTCGCGGTTGCCAATGCGACCGGCGTCGTCGATACCTCCGCTACCTAAAAGAAAAGGGCCCCATTGGGGCCCTTTGCAGTTGCACTTAGATGCGGTTCATCTGAGCGGCGACTTTGTTGTACCAGTCCTGCCACGTGGGCGGGCAGTACTTTTTGGCCGCTGCCGGGGTAAGGGTGGAGCCGTAGTTGGCGCCCAGATAGGCAACGTGAGCGGAGATGCCCTCGCTCCAGCTGCCAAAGCTGCGCCAACCGCCGCCACGTGCACTCCAGCCCCAGGCGTTGTAAGAATTGGCGCAATAAGCACCCTTGGTGCTCTCGATGCAGGCGATGGCGGGGGACCAACGGGGGTCGACACCGGTATTCCAAGCGGCGACGGCAAAGTTATAGCCCTGGCCTGCCATGGGGGAGCCGGCGAGATAATTGTCGATGCGGCTCGTCCACTCATTAATGAACGAATCGTAATCGGAGCTACCGGTATTGGCGTTGTTCACCGTGGTGTCGATGGTGGTGTTGGTGTTGGTGGCCTGGCTGCTGGAATTGCTGCCGCTTACGCCCTCGCCCGAGAGCTTTTCGGCGGCAGCGGCCTTATCGGCCTCAAGCTTGGCAAGCTCGGCGGCATTTTCCTGCTCGGCTTTTGCCTGTGCCTCGCTGCGGAGCTGCTGGGCCTGCGCCAGCGCATCCTCGGCGTTTTTCTGCTCCGCCTCAAGCTGAGACTTGGCCTGCTGGAGCTCGGCCTTGTTCTGCTCGAGTTCGGTTTGCATATTATTGAGCTCTTCGATCTCGTCGACGCTCGAGCTCGTGATCTGGTTGGTGTATTTGCAGGTCGTGATGAACTCACCCAGGCTCTGCGCGTTGACCAGGAAGCTCACGATGGGGTTAGTGCCCTTCTGGTACTTGTACAGATCGCGCATGGCGGAGCTTGCCTTGGCCTGCTGCTCGGGAAGCTTAGCCTCGATTTCCTCGATGCTTGCCTCATTGGAGTCAATCTGCTTTTGCAGGTCATCGAGCTTGGTGCGGGCGTCGTTGTAGGCGCTCGTAGCGGCTTCGATCTTCTGCTGGGCTGCGGAAAGCTGGTCCTGCGTTGCCTGCGAGGCGGCATACGCCGCAACGGGGGAGAGCATCGGCGTGGCCGTCAGCGCAACGGCGAGCGCGGCGCTCGTGATGATACGAGCCGGCTTCGACGCAATGAGCGCTGCGGTGCGATGATTCGAATGCTGCATCCAGTCCCTCTGCAATCAATCGTAGGTTATGGTTCGAACGGTATTCTACTACTGCTTTCGACCTCAACTTGAACCTTAAAGGTTCCAAAGGGTCAAGTTGAACTTGAGGCTTTGGCTTTGACCTGCAGTTATGATGAATTGTTGAGAAACCATAGAGTTCAACTTTAACGTTACAGAGCCCTGTTTGAGAGGAGTTTTGGGCTGTAAAAGCCATCTCAACGTGGGGTTTTATAACTACAGCGTGCCCTTCTGGCGAGCCCGCTCAATCTCTTCGAGGGCCTCGGCGGGGGTGAACGAACAGGTGCCGTCGCCGAGTTTGATTACCTGGATATCGTCGCCGGCGTAGACCTCTCCGCCCTTTAGTACCACGCCGAAAACGCCCTCGTGGGGAAAGATGCAGTCGCCGGCGAGATAGTAGATGGCGCAGCGTGTGTGGCAGGCCTTGCCGATTTGGCTGATTTCGACAAGCACCTCGCTGCCAAGCTTGAGCTGCGTGCCCAAGGGGAGCGAGAGCAGGTTGATGCCCCGGGTTGTGAAGTTCTCCCCAAAGTCACCCTCGTGTACGTCGAGCCCGCGTGCCTGCGCCGTCTGGATGGACTCCGCGGCTAAAAAAGAGACCTGGCGGTGCCAATGCCCGGCGTGCGCATCGGTGGCGAGGCCAAATTGCTCTATAACGGTGTCGTGTCCATCGGCGACGGGCGACTTGCGCGTGCCCTTGTGCGCCGACGTGTTGATCGAGACGATGCGGGCGGGTCCGTTGTAGGCGTCGTTTGCCATGCACAGGGGAGCGGTCGCTTTCGCACGTTCCGCCAGCTCGCGCTTCGCGGCATTGAGGATGGGATTATCGGTCGGATGGTCTTGGGGCACGTGTGCGCCTTTCGTTTGAGGATGTCAATACGCTGAATCCTACAACAATGGTAGGTTCATTGCCCATTGTCATACAACGGTGAGCGCCGTCTTCGTGCTGGCCTTCGTGCTGGACGATTACGTCGATTGCCATAGATACGGTGGAGCTTTGGGCGCCGGCGGCTTGGCACGCTAGAATAAATCAGTTGCGCAAAGACCGCCCGTTGTGTGGGCAGTTCATGATAGGAAGTTTCCATGGCATTGCAATTTACAGAGCGCGAGTTCATTCCCGTGCTGCTTGGTGGCGACATCAACGCCTATTCGGTGGCGCGCGCCTTCTACGAGGAGTACCAGGTCAAGAGTCTGGTCTTTGGCAAGTATCAGACGGGTCCCGCGTACCGCAGCCAGATTATCGACTACACGCCCAACGTGGATATCGACACCATGCCCGTGATGCTCAAAACCGTCAACGGCATTGCCCAAGCGCATGCCGACAAGACGATTGTCCTTGTGGGTTGTGGCGACAACTATGTCGCTCTCGTGGCTCAAGCCAAAGATGCTCATGAGCTGGCGGATAACATCGTCGCTCCCTACGCGCCCTACAGCATGCTCGAGCAGTGCCAGAAGAAGGAGATCTTCTACGAGCTGTGCGAGAAGCATGGCGTGCCCTATCCGCACACGTTTACCTTTACCAAGGCGATGCTTAATGCCCAGGGTGAGGCGCCTGCCGAAGTGCTCGACCAGATCGATTTTCCTTACCCGATGATTCTGAAGCCTTCTGACGGCATCATGTGGTGGCAGCATGAGTTCGAGGGCCAGAAGAAGGCCTATGAGATTGCCGACCGCGCCGAGCTGGAACAGGTCATTCGCGATTCGTATGCCAGCGGCTACACCGACGACCTGATCTTGCAGGATCGCGTGCCCGGCAACGACGAGTACATGCGCGTGCTCACCAGCTATTCCGACCGCAACGGCAAGGTGCGCATGATGTGCCTGGGCCATGTGCTGCTCGAGGAGCATCAGCCCCACGGTGTCGGCAACCATGCCTGTATCATTACCGAGCCCAACGACGAGCTCATGGGCGGCGTGCGCAAGTTGCTCGAGGACCTTCACTTTGTGGGCTATTCCAACTTTGACGTTAAGTACGACGAGCGCGACGGCTCGTTTAAGTTCTTCGATTTCAACACGCGCCAGGGCCGCAGCAACTACTACGTTACCAACAGCGGCTTTAACGTTGCCAAGTATGTGGTGGACGAGTATGTGTTCAACCGTCCGTTTGAGCCGGAGTTTGTGACGGCTCAGGACGAGGCCCTGTGGATGGTCGTCCCCATGGGCGTCGTCGACAAGTACGTCAAGGATCCCGAGCTGCGCGCTAAGGTGCATCGCCTGGACAAGGAAGGCAAGGGCGCCGACCCTTCGTTTATGAAGGGCGACTTTGTCTTTAACCGCTGGCTGCGCATGTGGCACACCAAGCTGCGCCACTTTAAGCTGTTCAAGACGTATTACAAGTAGATGAGCGCGGCGCCCGTCCGGTTTGCATCGGGCGGGCGCGGGTATGATACGCGCAATTGCGCAAGCGCCATCAAGGAGGCGGCGATGGAAAAGCTGGGAGTTATCGGCGGCATGGGCGCCGAGGCCACGTCGTATTACTACGACCAGGTGGTGCGTCATACGGCTGCTGCCTGCGATCAGGAACATATCGACATGGTGGTGCTCTCCAAGTCGACCATGCCCGACCGCACGTTGGCCATTAAGACCGGCGAGCATGCCAAGCTGCTGGCGACCATGAAAGAGTGTGCCCAGGCACTCGAGTCGCTGGGCTGTGCGCACATTGCCATTCCCTGCAACACGTCGCACTACTTCTACGACCAGATCCAGTCGTTTACGAAGGTGCCGATTATCCACATGCCGCGTGAGTCGGTGCGCTATGCTCTGGCCGGTGCGGTGATGGGGGAGTGCGAGTTCGACCCCAACCTGAGTATGCCGGCCGAGCCGGTGCACAAGATTGGCATCATGGGCACCGACGGAACCGTGGGCGCGGGTGTCTACGGCCGCGAATGTAAGGCTGCGGGTGTTGAGGTCGTCTATCCCAGCGAGAAACGTCAGAACGATGTGATGTCGCTTATCTACGATGATGTGAAGGCCGGACGTGAGCCCGATATGGATAAGTTCGACCGCGTGATGTGGGAGTTCGCCCGTAGCGGCTGCGACCGCGTCATTCTGGCCTGCACCGAGCTATCGGTGCTGCAAAAGTACCGAGAGATGCCCGAGATCACCCTCGACGCCATGGATGTCCTGGTGCGCGAATCCATCATCCGCAGCGGCGTCCCCTACCGCCTCTAGCTTCCGACCCGCCAAAAAGGGACAGGTTTATTTTGGTAGGTTTTATCTGGTGAAACAGTAAAGGCCTCGGCTCGTTTGGTGCGAGCCGAGGCCTTTTGCGTTGGACGGTTGCTGTCGGTGGTGAACTAGAACAGGAAGCCGATGGCGATGAGGGCGATGCTGACGATGAGCGCGGCGATGTCCAGGCCCTTGATGGGGTAGCACTTGTACGAGCTGGCGCGCGTACGCAGATAGAAGCCGCGCTGTTCTGCCGCCAAGGCTGTGGCATCGGTCTTGCCCACGCTCGAGATGAGCAGCGGCACGCACAGTGGCAGCATGAGCTTAAGCTTCTTGATGGGGTTCTTGGTGTCGTACTCGACGCCGCGAGCGGTCTGCGCCTCCATGATGGCGTTCATCTCCTGACCAAACACCGGCACAAAGCGCAGCGCCGTGGTAAAGGTGAAGGCATAGCGATACGGTACGTGCAGCACCTCGACGCAGTCGTTGGCAAGGTCGTTGAGCTTGGTCACCATGAGCATGAGGATGAGTGGTAGCGCCACACCCAGCAGGCGCAGGCAGGCCTTTGATCCTGTGATGAGGCCCGTGTCGGTGATAAAGCCCCACACCACGTTGCCATCGCGCATAAAGGCCAGCTGGAGCACCAGCATGATAAGCGCGAGCGGAATCAGCAACTTGAGCAGCGAGAACAGACGGTTGACGACGCCGGCATAGGCACCCAGCGCAAGGGTGAGTGCCAAAAAGCCTAGCAGCGCCACGTAGGAGTCGGACAAGAAGATGCCGACGATGATGGCGGCGGCGAGGCCCAGTTTGACGACGGGGTTCAGGTGATGCAGCAGCGTATCGCCCGGCATGTAGTCGATGACGTTAACCACGGTGGATCATCTCCTTGGTAATTCGAACGACATCGGTGACCTCGCTCACCTGCGCAAAAGCGGGCGAGACGGAAGATGCCAGACGGCGCGAGAGTTCAATAACCTGGGGAGGCTCCACGTAGGCACGCCGCATGAGATCGATGTTCGAGAATAGCTCGTGCGTGCGGCCGCGGTCGAGGATGCGACCGTCGGCCATTACCACAATGCGCTCGGCAAAATCCGAGACGACTTCCATATCGTGGCAGACCATGATGACGGCGCAACCGCGCTCGGCCATGGTGCGCACCGTTTCCATGACGGTCATGCACTCGCGGTAATCAAGGCCGCTCGTGGGCTCGTCGAGCACGACGATCTTGGGCTCAACCACTACGACGGAGGCAAGCGCCACCATTTGTCGCTGACCGCGCGAGAGCGAGAAGGGCGCCTCGTCGGCCGGCAAGCCAAAGCGGTCGATGACGAGCTGGGCGCGACGCAGAGCCTCGGCACGGTCGATGCCGGCAAGCTCCAGGCCAAAGGCGACCTCGTTGAGCACGGTGTCCTTGCAGATCTGGCGGTCGGGGTTTTGGAAGAGGGTCGCGACCTCGCGAGCGATGCGGCTCGTGGGAACGGCTGCGGTATCCAGTCCCGTGACGCGCACGCTGCCCGAGGCGGGCTTAAGCAGGCCTGTGAGCAGCTTGGTGAGCGTGGTCTTGCCGGCACCGTTCTGGCCGACGATGCCCACGAGCTCGCCGGGATAGAGGGTCAGGTTGAGGTCGTGGACGGCGGCGCCGCCATTGGGATAGGCAAACTCAACATGGTCGAAGGTGAGTACGGGCTCGGCGTCCTTGGCATGAGGGCGCAACGACGGTGCATGCGGGGAACCGGCGGGCGCCTGGGCTTCGATGACCGCGTGTACGGGGTCGACGATGTCCGAAATCAGGCGCTCGGCCTCATCGACATCCAAGCAAGGGGTGCCGCTTACCAGGCCATCGGTTTGGAGGCTATTGAAGATACGCGTGACGCGAGGGCAGTCGACGCCGATGGCACGGAGCTCGTCGGTATGCGCGAAGACCTCGTGTGGCTCGCCCTGCAGCGCGATTTCGCCATGGTTGAGCACGAGCACGCGGTTGCAGTACTCTGAGAGCAGGGCGACCTTTTGCTCAACGACGACGATGGTGATTCCAAGTGCGCGGTTTGCCTCACGCAGCGTCTCGAAAACCAACGTGGAGCTGGCGGGGTCGAGTGCCGCGGTGGGCTCGTCGAGAACCAAGACGCGCGGACGCATGGCGAGGATGGCGGCGATGGCTACCTTTTGCTTCTGTCCGCCCGAGAGGGTGGCGATCTCGCGGGCGCGCAGGTCGCTGATGCCGACGGTCTCGAGCGTTTCGCTCACGCGCTGCTCGATCTGGTCGTGGGGAACGCCAAAGTTCTCGAGGCCAAAGAGCATCTCGTCCTCGACGACCGAGGCGACCATCTGCGTGTCGATATCCTGCAGCACACTGCCGACGATTTGCGACACGTCGGTCAGCGAGACCTCGCAGGTGTCGTGGCCGTCAACCATGACGGACCCAAAGAACGTGCCGGTGTAGTGGTGGGGCACGGCACCCGACAGGCAGGCGGCAAGCGTAGACTTGCCGGCGCCTGAGGGCCCGATGATGCCGATGAAATCTCCCTTGTTCACGCTGAGCGAGATGTGGCTGAGCGCCTGCTCGGTCTGCGTGCCATAGGAGAACGAGACATCGTCGACGTTGATGATCGTTTCCATGGATACCTTTCATAGTCATTGGGGACGTTCTTTAATGACTAGTCGTTTAAGAACGTCCCCAAAAGCTAGTCGTTTGGGACAGTCTTTGATGGTGAAGCACGGAGACGGCTTTACGAGGGGCCCCAGGTTGGCGCGAAAGAGGAGCGAAGCGTACTTGGGTACGCGAGCGACGAATGAACGCCAAGATGGGGTGGCTCGTAAAGCCGAGCGGGTTAGTTGAGCCTAAGGGCCTTCTGAATGGGCAGGTAGAGGGCGCCGACCAGAATGGCGTTAAAGACGGCGGTCATGGCGACGACGGGCAGCATGGCGGCGGCGAGCTCGCCTACCACGCCGAGCATGGCCATCTTGATGATCATGAAGATGACGCCGGAGACAAAGGTGGTCAGGAAGGTTGCGACAATGGCGATCGCGGGCTTGACCTGACCGTTCTTGCCGGCGGCGTTGACGATGCCGGCCATGAGCATGGCGGCGATGCCTTCGGCGGCAAAATCGACAAAGGGCGAAGTGGTGGTGATCTGGATCACGGCAGCCGAGATGAGGCCAATGACGAGCGCCTGACCGATGTTGGGGCGAACGACCAGGATGGTGAGGCAGAAGGCCGAGATGATGAACTCGGGGCTGATCATGCCGCCCGAGATGCCCGAGATTGCCTTGCCGACGGTGAAGTTGAGGATGAAGCCGGCGGCGAGCAGGATGGCGAGCAGGACGAGGGCGCGGACATCGAGTTTGCCGCGGTCGGCGGTCTGGACGGTGCGGGGCTGGGCGGCGGTGGTGTTCTGAGACATGGTGAAAATCCTTTCGGAAGGGGAGTGCAAGAGAAAAGCGGAGGCGCGTGATGCGAATGCGATCGGGCTCGAGATAGAAAAAGGCCCCCGGTCGAAACCGGAGGCCTTCCAATCACCTAGAGCGCAAAAACAGGCATGAGAGACTCACTGTCGACCGATCGTATTCGCATCACGCCACCACCAGTTGTTGAGAGACGTCATCGTGTCCTTCATATTGGTGACTCCTTTCGTGATGCCATGGCGCGGTCGCACCTAGTTGCTGTTGCGCTGCACTATAGCACAGCGAAGTGTGTGCGGGGGAATCTTTTTTGAAAAGATTTCAGGCGGGTTTCCCGTCGGTCAATAAGAGCGGGCTAAGCGGGTGAGGTGACTCATGTGCCCCGCCCGCTCAGCTAGGACATGAGGGTCTTAGGCCTTCTTGCGACGATAGATCACGTAGGCGCAGACACCGATGATGACGACGGCGCCAACGGCCATGGCGGCCATGTTGTTGCCCTCGGACTTCTCCTCGGCGGCCTCTTCCTCTTCGGCCTCGGGCTCGGCCACGTCCTCATCGGAAAGGGCCTCGTCGGCGTAGGTGATGGACTCGACCAGGCAGTCGTTGTCAGCATCGTAGTCACTCGGGACGAACTCCTCGGAGAAATCGCCCTCCTTGAGGTAGTCGCGCATCTCCTCGAGCATGGCCTTGCACTTAACATAGGTGTTCTTGGTTGCAGCCTTGCCGGCCTTGTTGGCCAGGGCGGTACGGGCCTCGGTGCCTTCTTCGGCCTGCATGGCCTCGTCGACGGTCAGGTTCTGCTCGATGAGTTCCTTCTGCAGGGCGTCGAGATAGGCGCGGACGCCGGTGGCGCAGTGGTCGCGGTTCTCATAGGCGAGCGTGTTGATGTCCATGAGGACGTAGTTGATGGAGTTCTTGGGCTCCTCGTTGTTCACGACGTCTTCCTCTTCGCAGTGATCGAAGGAGACATCCTGATCGCTGAAGTAGGGGCTGACCTCGGTGAGCAGTGCGGAGTAGAAGGGGATGGCGACGGAGAATTCGGCGTTGGAGAGCATCTCCCACTGAATGGTCGCGATCTCGGGGTCCATGCCCTGACGGATCTGGAAGGTGTGGATCTCGGTGTTGCGGTTGGAGCCGATGGCATAGGCGCCGTCGGTGTTGGCGTTGAGGCCGGCGACATTCTCGCCGCGAGCGGCGAAGGAACGAATCATCTCAAAGGTGTTCCAGTCGGACTTGCCGGGCTGGAAGAACAGCGGCTGCATCTCGTGGACCAGGGCGCCGGTCGTGGCGCGAGCCTCTTCGCGCTCGTCCTTGACGATCTCGTAGTCGGTGCCCTCGGCAAGCGGAGCCATGAAGTAATCACGACCCTGGATATAGCGCG
>JAUUSS010000041.1 GCA_030841765.1 Collinsella aerofaciens
TTCGACGTTACGTGCGACGTGCTGCTCAAGCTCAAGGCGGTCCTCGAGGACGAGAAGCCCGATGTCGTGCTCGTACACGGCGATACCACGACCAGCTTCGCCGCTGCGCTCGCGTGCTTCTACCTGCAGATCCCTGTGGGCCACGTTGAGGCGGGCCTGCGCACGCACGACATCTTCAGCCCCTGGCCGGAGGAGTTCAACCGTCAGGCGGTCGACATCGTGAGCGAGTACTATTTCGCCCCCACAGAGGCCAGCAAGAAGAACCTTCTGGACGAGGGCAAGCCGGAGTCGAAGATCTGGGTCACCGGCAACACGGGAATCGACGCCCTGCGCACCACTGTGCGCGATGGCTATACCCACCCCGAGCTCGAGTGGGCGGAGGGCTCCCGCCTCATCCTCATCACGGCGCACCGTCGCGAGAACCTGGGCGAGCCTATGCACCGCATGTTTCGCGCCATCCGCCGCGTGATGGAGGAGCACCCCGACACCAAGGCGATCTACCCCATCCACATGAACCCGCTCGTCCGCAAGGCGGCGCACGAGGAGCTTGACGGCTTCGACCGGCTGCATATCATCGACCCGCTCGAGGTTCTCGACTTCCACAACTTCATGGCCGTCAGCCACATCATCCTCACCGACTCGGGCGGCATCCAGGAGGAGGCCCCGAGCCTGGGCAAGCCCGTGCTCGTCATGCGCGACACCACCGAGCGTCCCGAGGGCGTGGCAGCAGGTACGCTGAAGCTCGTCGGCACCGAGGAGGAGGCCATCTACCGCGAGTTCAGTAGGCTTCTTTGCGACGACGAGGAGTACGTCGCCATGTCCCGCGCCTCCAATCCCTACGGCGACGGACATGCGAGCGAGCGGATCGCGGAAGCTTTGGGTCGTTCTTCTCTCGAGGCTGGAATACGTGATGGTGAATGTCGATGAATCTTTTTAATTGCGGACAAATCAACGAGAAGCTTAAAGGTTTGTTTTGGAAACTCCCGTTGAGCGCTGAATTTAAAGAAAACCTCAGAGTCAGGCGTTATGAGCGTATTCTCGAACGCGAAGCGGCAGCCGATGCGGGCTCCTTGCGTATTGTGGCTGATAATGACCTTTTGAGCTCTTACGCCGAGTATGTCCTAGAAAGTTATGATGCGCGTGCCGAGGGCTACGTCGGCTATCGAAGGCATGATGAGGCTAAGTCGGACGTGCTGTTGGTGGCATATTATTTGACGCAATTCCACCCCAATGCTCAAAATGACTCCTGGTGGGGACGAGGAACCACTGAGTGGAACAATGTTTGCAAGGCCGTCCCTCAGTTCACGGGGCATTATCAGCCAAGGAAGCCCGGCGAGCTCGGCTATTACGATTTGCGCTTGAAATGCAATATGCAAAGGCAGATTGAGCTTGCGAAGAATTATGGCGTAGGAGCTTTCTGTTTTTACTACTACTGGTTCGATGGTGGTCAGAGACTTCTCGAAGGACCTTTAGATATGTTTCTGGATGACTCAAACCTTGACATGCCTTTCTTTTATTGCTGGGCGAATGAAAACTGGACAAAGCGATTCAGCGGTACGAGCAACGATGTCTTGATGGAGATCACCCAGAGTTCCGAGAACTACGCCGCCTTCATGAGGGATGTTGTCCATGATTTCAGCGATGAGCGATATCTCCGAATAGACGGCAAGCCCGTCCTATCCGTGTATCGCCCATCGCTTATTCGAGATCCGGAGCATGTGATTTCTGAGTGGCGCCGCATTTGTAAGAACGAATGCGGCTCAGAACCCTATCTTATTGCCGTGCAAGAGCGTGATACCAACATTGATTGGTCGGCAGTTGGCTTTGATGCCGAGAGCGAGTTCCAACCCAAGCAGGTGCAGCACAACTGTCGCAACATAACCAAACAGGTGCGTCCGTTGCGCGAAGATTTCGGCGGCACCGTCTACGACTATGCGGATTTGGTCGAGAATAAGCGATATGCGACTTGGAGCCGCGATAAGAAGGTCTATCCCGCCGTTATGCCCATGTGGGACAACACGGCCCGAAGGAATCACAGAGGAACGATTTTTCACGGGAGCACGCCTGAGCTATATAGACGATGGCTTGCGGACACGATTGACGAGGTGCGCCGTAGGCGCGACTTAGACAAGAAGGTGGTCTTTCTAAACGCTTGGAACGAGTGGGGAGAAGGTGCCTACCTGGAACCTGATTCACTGTGGGGGTATGCATATCTTGATGCGACATTGCGGGCCATCATGCAGGATGGGCCGAACGAATGAAAAAGAAGAAACTGTTCATTGCCATAACGCTTTCGAACTATCTTATTGACCGTACGGGTACGCCGAAGGTCGTTATGAGTCATCAGGTTGCTGCCAATGACGCTGGCATCAAGTATGTTGCCTTATTTCCCATTGGCGGTTCTTCTAAATTTGCAAAGAGGCTTTTCAGCAACTCATTCGGTGTGATATGCGATGGTAAGTTCGCAGGAGTTTTCAGCCTTGAAGCTTTCTTGGCTAGGGTAAGACGTTTGCTCGATGGCGAGTATGAACTGGGATGCATTTACATCCATCACTTCATGGGATGGAACCTTGAATCGATTGCTGGCATAGTATCTTCGTATCCTAAGGTCCAGCTGGTCGTATATGCGCATGACTACTACCTGTGCTGCACAAACTATAATTTGATACAGGATAGTACACAATTATGCGGATCTGCTAGATTGGGAGACGCACAATGCGTGGGATGTGCCTATTACGCTGACAGCATTATTCGTGAAGATTGCATCTGGAGGCTTCTGCACAACGAGCTTCATCGCATAGTATTTGCTTGCCCTTCAAGCGTTGTCGAAAGAATGGTGCAATCTTTCCATCCGGAAGCAAAGGGGCATTGCACGGTAATTCCACATCAAAGATACGTCGGGATTTATCTTGACAACAAGGAGATGCTTCCTCCCAATCATGCAATCAAAGTTGCATATCTTGGGAAACAACAGTCTATAAAAGGCTGGGACTGTTGGTGTCGCCTTGTCGACGCGTTTCGTGGCCAGGGAAAATATGAATTCGTTGTGTTCAACAACGAGACGAAGCCTTTACCTAGCGGAATGAGACGGGTCTTCGTCGAATTTTCACCAGGAAAACCCAATGCTATGATTGACGAGCTGCGACGCGAGAATGTGGACGTTGCTTTACTTTGGTCTCAATGCCTAGAGACGTATTCGTACACCTGCATGGAGGCATATGCATCAAATGCTTTTATCATCACTTGTCCATCAAGCGGTAACATAGCTGAGTTTGTGAGTATGACGCATTGCGGCCAGGTTCTTTCTTCGGAGCAGGAGCTGTGCCAGCTGCTCGACGAGCCTGATAAGTTGCTGGAGTTGTTGAACGGGTTCCGCGCTAATCACGATGGGGGCGCGATGGCCCTCGCGACCAATGACGCATTCATTGCTTTGGCGAAACCGAGCATGCCGACTGCGCAAAATGCCGTCGAAAATGAGAGGCAATGCCGAACCTACAGATTCCGGCTAGACAATTGCATCTCTTTGCCGCTGCGTATTTTCTATTCATGTCGGGAGCGAAAAAAATCGAGGCTGCAAATTCACGGAAACGAAAACAAGAGTTCGCCATATGAGTATTCTTGAGAAAAAAACAGGGTCGGGGATAGATGCACTGATAATCAGTCTGATTATGGCTAAGGTTTTTCTGCTTGAATACCTTGGTATGGCCGGAATCGTAAATAACGTTATCTTTCTTCTCATTGGAGTTCGCCTTATCTTCAGTGGCTGGAAGATTCCGAAGAAGCTGCTTTTCCTCGTCTGCCTAATTACGATGCTCCTTGTTTTGAGTTACTCTGCTGGGAGCATAGTTCCCGGTAAGACCTCATACAACCTTAAAGCCATACAGACCTTCTTTTTCTATGCGCTCTTCATCGTGATGCTGAAGACCAACGGGTCAGATTTGCTGGATTTCGGGAAGCAGCGATGGATTGTTTTCTTTAACGCTGTCTATGCCGTCAACTGTATGGTTATCCTAATTCAGGTCTATTACCCATATTCTCTTATGGCGGCCGCCCCCATGACGGGCCAAATTCCCTTCTATGAAGACCTGATTTCAGGTCTTTTCATGTATGCTTCGACCCATGCAGTTGCGTTGTTCTCGTGCTTCGTTTTGCTCATTGATTTGAACAGCATACGGGATGGAAGCGGGGAGTTGCGAATCCCCGTCGTTTGTTGCGCGGCGGCGGTTCTTGCTAGCTCACTTGGTATTGCCGCCTTGAACGACAACAAGGCTTTGTTCGCCTTGATGCCCATCGTTCTTCTGCTTTTCTATGCCGAAGGTTTGTCATCGATCAATTTCATGAGAATCGCCAAGGGCCTGATGTTTCTTGCTGTCCTGCTGGGAATTGTCTTCTTGCTGTACATATGCAATTCATCGTTCGCAAACTTTTTTGATGACAATGTCCTGTCGTTATTTGACCTTGTGGAAAGCTCTAGTTCGATAGGAACCGATGCGGTGGGCAGTGGAGAAAGAATTGCAATAATCGGTTATGCCTTAAATTTGGCGTCAAGCTGGCTTTTTGGTATCGGTTTGGGCGCAGCAACATTCCACGAGGGCGCCTTCTGCGGGTTTACTCATTTCGGCCAAGCTGATTTTGGATCGCTAGTCATCCTTCTGGGCGTTTGGTTCCTTATTGCCCTGTTTGCTTTCTATGTCTTCTGCGTGTCTTGCGGGTGTCGGGGGCGCAGACCATACGTTCTTTATCTTTCCCTTGTTGCGCTTGCGGCAACTGCGACAATCTACACTCAGTGTTTTACGAGGGCAAATAATGCCTTGCTGTTCTTGCTTATAGGGCTTGCGCTCGTCGAAAGGTGGAAGTCCATTGCTCAGAGTACGTCGGCCCTTTCTAAGGAGTGACTGGTAATATGAAGGTCGGGATTGTTACTTTTACCTTTGGTGACAATTATGGTCAGCGTCTGCAGAATTATGCTGTTCAGGAGCTGCTTCAAAGAAGGGGAGCGGATGCGAGCACGATTCGCCAAAGCGAGCCACGTTGCAGCCTAAAGCACCAGGTTAAAGTTTTTCTTGTCGATAGCTTCGCTGGTAAGAGGGGGGCCAAACGAGCGAGGCATTCAGCGTTTCTTCGATTCGATGAGGAACATATTAAATATGAGCCGAATTATTATTTGCCGGATTTCCCGCCGAGAAAATCCGATGGTTTCGACGCTTTTGTAGCGGGAAGCGATCAGATTTGGTCCCCTTACATTCCTGATAGCAATGGTGCTATGTTTCTTTGCTTTGCCGAAAGTGTCAAGAAAGTGTCTCTCTCGGCTAGCATTTCTGCACCTGAGCTGCCCGTGGAGAAAAAAGGCACATACAGGGAAAGACTCGCTGCGTTTGATTTCATATCGGTTAGGGAGAAGAACGCCGCAAGATTGATTAAGGAATGCGCTGGGTTGGACGCGGAGGTTTTGATCGATCCAACCCTTATGCTTGACGCTGCAGAATGGGATAAACTCGCCGAAGCGCCTGCGGCTTTACTTCCTAGGCGCTATGCCCTGAAGTACTTTCTCGGTAGTGATTCTCCCAAGGTTGCGATGTTCGACGAATATTGCAAACGAGCGGGATTGGAGGTCGTAGATCTTCTGGGGGATCCTCGGTTCTTTGCCTGTGGACCTTCTGAGTTCATCTACCTCATAAGGAACTCCTCGCTTGTTGCCACTGATTCTTACCACGGAAGCATCTTTACGCTCCTATATCGTAAGCCGCTTCTGATGTTCGAACGCGCAGGTTCGCAATTCGACATGAGCGATCGGTTCGATACCTTGGCTGAGAAGCTTGGCCTAGGTAATTGGCGTGAAGCAAATTGGAATTACCTCGAAAGCGGGGAGCCAAAATCCTTTGATGTTGAGGATAAGCTTCGAATTGAGCGCGCAAAATTCGATTCGTTCCTTAATCGATCCCTGTTCAGCAAATCGAGAAAAGAAATTGTCTATCATGGTTAGCCAACGTAAGACCGGTGCGATACTCGGCTATGCAAACATCATAGTCAAGAACCTGGTCAACCTCGTCTATACGCCCATGCTGCTGGCATTCGTGGGCCAGGCTGACTACGGCGTATACCAGACGTCCAACTCGTTCGTATTCTCGCTTACACTTCTAACCTTCGGCTTTTCCGAGGCCTACATCCGCTTTTATACGCAGGAACGGGCGAAGGGTAGCGAGGGCGACATTCGCAGGCTCAACGGCATGTATCTCATGCTTTACATTGCGGTCTGTGTCGTGGCCCTTGCGCTGGGCCTACTCTTTTCTGCTAATGTTGGGACATTTTTCTCAGATAGTTTCACGGACAACCAGGTGGGACTCGCGGGTAAGCTCATGGTGATAATGTCGTTCAACGTCGCCGTGACTCTGTTTTCAACCGTCTTTGATGCGTACATTCTTGCCCATGAACAGTTCAAGTTTCAACAGTCGAGGCAGATGTTCACATCTTTGGCGACTCCTGGCGTGGCTTTCGTGCTGCTCAATCTTGGGATGGGGGCGGTAGGCGTTGCGACGGCGCAGCTTGCAGTTGCATTGACACTGTTGGTTCTGAACGCCAGGTTCGCAGTCTTAAAGCTTGGCATGAGATTTGATGTTTTCCACTTTGACGGGTCTCTCTTCCTCTCGATTGCCGCGTTCAGCGCATGGATATTTGGTAACCAGATTTGTGAACTGGTTAACCAGAGTGTTCCAAATATGTTACTTGGTGCTCTTACGAGTGCCGTTACCGTATCAGTGTTTGCAATTTCAATTCAAGTTCGTAGCGTCTTCGTTTCCCTATCAACAGTGATGTCGAATGTCTTTGTTCCAATGATCAATCGCATCGTGGCCACAAGCGATGACAACACTAAACTTACCCGACTCATGACGCGCGTGGGACGCTACCAGATGTTCCTATTCTGCTGGGTGTACTGTGGATTCGTCCTTCTCGGGCGCTTCTTCATTGCCAAGTGGGCGGGCGAGGGCTTTATGGACGCGTACTGGCTTATCTGCGCCATGGCGCTGCCGCTGGGAATCCCCCTGTGTCAGAACACAGGAATCGAGATTCAGCGCGCCAAGAACAAGCACAAGGCTCGCTCCGTTGTTTATCTCTGCACGGCAGGCATCAACGTTGTGTTCACTTGGGCTATGTCACCTATTCTGGGTTACTGGGCTCCGGCCATCGCCTACATTCTGAGCATTTCGCTGGGTAACGGCCTCTTTATGAACTGGTATTACCAGAAGAGGATTGGGCTCGATATGGTTTTCTACTGGCGCCGCAACCTGCCTGTGCTGCTGGTCTCCGCTTGCGTCCTCGCATCATGCCTGCTGGGATCAGCCTTTATGCCCGTCACTGGATGGGCGTTGTTCCTTTGCTGGGGTGCTGTCTACACCGTCCTGTTCATGGCTGCCATGTGGGCGTTCGTACTCGATGCCGACGAGAAGAACATGCTCGCTGCTCGTCTGCCGTTCCTTCGTTAGGAGTTCGTTGTGTCTTATGACGAGATGAAGATATCCAAGCTCGGCGATGCCTGTTGTGGCTGTGGCGCATGTGCCGCGAAGTGCCCCAAGTCGTGCATCTCCATGCAGGAGGATAAGTTTGGCTTCCTACATCCCGTTATCGATGCAGGCGCCTGCGTGGGGTGCCATGCGTGCGAATCGGTGTGTCCCGCGCTTGGCGGGGGTAAGTGCGACGAAGCTCTTGGGATCCGCTGGGCCAAGGGCAAGTCCAGTGAGCTGTTGGAGGCTTCCTCCAGCGGCGGCATCTTTGGCCTCCTGGCCGAAAGTGTGATTGCGGACGGTGGTGTCGTCTGCGGAGCCGCCTGGGCCGACGGTTGTCGCCGCGTCGAGCATGTGCTGGTCGAGGATGCTGCCTCTCTCGATTGCGTCATGCGATCCAAGTACGTCCAGAGCCGCATCGGCAGGGGGGTCTACGTTGGGATTCGCGATGCAATCCGCTCGGGTCGCCGTGTCCTCTTCGCCGGCACGGCATGTCAGATCGCGGGCCTCAAGCGCTATCTGGGAAAGATGGGGGAGAGCAGCCTGCTCCTGACCGTCGACGTCATCTGCCACGGTGTCCCGGCGCCGCGCCTCTGGTCGGAGTGGATTGACTACAAGAATTCGCTCCGCGGATCGAACGTGTGTGACGTTAATATGCGGAGAAAGACAACCGGATGGTTGTCTTTCTCCGCTATGTACGAGTACATAGCGGAGAAAGACCCATCTCCTAATTGTGAATCCACCATTTTCAATCAGGACTGGTACATGAAAGCGTTTCTGGCCAATGCGTCGCTGAGGCCCTCTTGTTTCATGTGCCCTGCCAAGAGAAGTTGCGGCTCCGATATTACCCTCGGCGACTTCTGGGGTTTCCAGGGTATCCATCCTGAGGTCGACTACTCTAAGGGTGTCTCTGCGGTTATCTGTAATACCGATAAGGGTATCGCAGCTTTTCAAGGAATTGCGAACTCCATTGACTGTGGCGATGCGACCATCGAGCAGGTTCTTGCTGGCAATCCTAGCCTGGTCAAATCGGTTGCCCCGTATGCGAAGTGCGATGAGTTTATGGCAGATCTTGCTTCAAGGATGGGTATCGAGGGACTGATGGCTAAGTACGACTTCAAGTCGTCTCTTAAGCAGCGCGTCCGCGGCAAACTGGGAGCGATCAAACGCAAGGTGCTCAAGGTTGCTCGCGAGGGCATTCGCTAGCGGCATGCGACGGGCAGCTGCAAGCGGTGCGAGAGCCCGCCGTTGCGTGCGAGGTTTGTATATGTCGTTCCACGTGGATCTACTCGGCAGCCGGCGCGTTGTTCGTGACGCTAGTCGCAATTTTTTTGAACTGACAGGGTGGCGTTGTGGCTATAAGAAAGGTAAATGATGAATCGACGCTCGTCCGGAGATCGCTCTATAGATTATTTAAATTCGGTAAGTTTTACCTTATTTGGAATAAATCTGCCTAGATGAATAACTGAATTCTGGTGACAATTCTGATTGAACAAGTTGATTAGCAGTATTATTAATAAAGTGAACGGCTTTCGGCAAAGCCATCAGTTTATTTTTGAATTTAGCATTGCCTTCATCTGGAATCTTGTCGGAATTCTACTTCCCACTATTGCCTGCGGTATATTACTTGCAATTTCCGGATTACAGTCTTTCTACGAGTATTTTATGAGCGATCTGAGTAAAGCGGCCTTTAGTTTTTCTTCTGCGCCACTTCTCTGTGTTGAGTTGATTCATGGCAATTGTTCAAAAATTCATTCAGGTATTAAATGGGGCGTTGGAATTATCCTCCTCATGCTTTCGCTTTTGTTGTCTTGTGGTCTGGCGGTCAATCAGATGCTGTTTGAGTCGCACTTCTTTGATGTACAGACAAGCTTGTCTCCTTATATTAATTCATCGGTTGCATTAGCCGTTTCAGCTTATTTAGCAGCCATGTCTTTCACTAGCAGTAACGCGGGCTCTGGGCCTGATGAATATAGGGAAAATGAAACAAGCGATGATGGGTACATAATTACTGCTGATGATTTGGAAATGATAATACGAGATGTATTGAGTCTCGGCCGTAGCGAGAATGGCGATGAAGAGTGAGCGCCCTAGAGTTCTTAATTTCATTACTGTCGAGCCTGTGTGCACTGTTGTCAGTGTTTGCGGCCTATAAGGTTATGCATCCGGCGCCTAAACTCTGGTCAAATGGAAAGGCTCTTCCACATTCAAAAGACTGCTATCTTTCCAGCGAGGATTGTGATATCTCTTCCGATTCAGATGTCGTTAAAACGGTTGGTATTATCCGTGATTCTGTTTCGTTGCTGAACAAGGGTCTTACCAACTCTAGTGAATCCGTCAAGTGGTATTTGCCATTATTAGACAACGAGTTCAAAACCGCTCTAATCAGTACGCTTTCCAAGTGCTTAAACATGCCTGGAAACGAACTATCGAAGCGGATTATCGAAACACTTTATGCAAGCACCTCTGTTTTTTTACGCGCAGCAAAACAGCTCGATCTAACAAATGACGTACAGATCACCATCGCTGAATACGCCAAAATCTGCTCCATTGCTAAATGCAGAATCGAACTTTGCGAGGCATGCGAAAAATCCGGTACTACAGTAAGCAATGTAAACACATATAAAGACGATAGCGATTTAGCTAATAAGCAAATCAGCAACAAGAGTATTTTAGTGGGGTAAATATGAATGAAAATGCGATTCAGGACACAGCATTAAGGAACCTGCTGACACATAATTTGGAATCTGACGATATGAAGAAGTTTATCGACTCTTTGAATGTGTCCAAAGACGATGACTCCGCTATACAAGAGCTAAAAAAATCCTATGAGGCGTATATTTCTAACGAATCGCTATCGGCAGGGGATGTTGTTTCTTGGAAGGCTGGTATGCGAAATCGTACGCTGCCAAACTACAGACAGCCTGCCATTGTGATTGAAAAGTTGCAGTACCCGATTTTTGATGAATCGCAAAACGCTGGAAGCCAGTACTTCCATGAGCCCCTTGATTTAAGAGTGGGCTTTTTAGATGACAATAATCAGTTCGTTATCTATTTTTATGATTCTCGTCGATTTGAAAAATACCGCGGCTCTCTTTCTGAACTCGAGCGTTATCTAGCATTGCTGAAAAACAAGGAAGCACACGAAGAACAAGAGAAGTCTGGCGACTAAACCCTGTATCAGCTGTCATGAATTATTATCTTGCGACCGATTTCCTTATTGACTTGTTGGTCAAATCCTTTGGGATGAGAACCTTGTCCGGCGAGGTATTAGACATTGCTAAAAGGCATCATATCCCGCGCGGATATCTGAACGACAGGTGTTCTCATAAGCCGCCCATCAACAAACTTACCGCAGATCGATTAATTATATTGTTCGGCACTGTTTTCTCCGAAGCATCAAGTTCTACTAAGGCCCAGGCTGTTACTGGGCTGTGCGCAGTTCTAGCCAATTGTTTTGCTTTCTCTGAGGAGCAAATTAGTGAGGTTGTCGACACCCTAGACGAGGATTCCGGCAATGAGTTTCTTATTGATCTTCTTCAGACTGCTTTAGAAAAGTTTATGGCTAAGCATAGCGTATGGCCCCCGCTTGCCATCTCCACAGGGATTCAAACAATTCGTTATTACAATTTGCCTGTTACCGTTCCCATCCCTACTGATTACTCTGGAAATGCGTTAATTCTAATAACCGACATTCCAGAGAGTGGCAGGGTCTCCATGCTCAGCCTTCATCAAGCGTAAAACCGTCCACGACCGTCTGGGTGCCATCCGCCGTTGCGTACGGCTCACCGCCAATCGACTCCCTTATGATGGCCCCATCCAAATAGATGGAGGAATCGAAAGGGGAGCGCAATGAGCATTCGAGGTCCATAGCAGAGTTTAGCAAAGAGGATCGATTTAGCAACAATTTAATAGAGCATACTCGGATGCACGTACATCTTGTTGGGGGACCACAAGGCGGGTATGACTGCTTATATTCTAAGGTGGTTAAGATGGATGCGTCATGGGTTATTGAATTCGTAAGCTTCGTCAGAGAGAACTGGCAGTGGTGTGTCGCTGCCATAGTAATGTTACTCTGCTTGCATCATTTGATGGGAAACTCTGGTAGCGAGCAGGGAGATAACAATGAGTCGAGCTCTCAATCTAATTCGACTGGTAATAGCTGTGTGACAACTGTCAGTCCGGTAATCAACGTCCCGTATTATAGCGTATCGGACAAAAAGCTCAGGTCCGAGCTCAATCCTTCCGACAGGCTCAACTTCGACAGAGTCGTTTCCAACAGCCGAAATTTTGTCGATTACGGCACTCATTATAGCTATGGTAATGAACGCTTCGCCAAGGAGCTAAAGACCAAAGCTTCTGCTTTGCAACAGTCCATTATGGTTAATGACCCTTCTTATTTGAAGGGAATGAGCTTTGAACAATGTTTGGCCGCTTACCGTTTGTCCGTTATAACCGGCAATGCCCTGCATGAGGCACGAGTCAATTTGCAGCAAACGTGCGCATCGGTTTCGAAGGATAATCGGTCGCAGCCCAGCTATAAAAAGCTCGTAGACCTTGAGAAGGATCTCTTTAAACGTGAACAGGCTCAGAATCACGTGAGTGGGATCATTCGCGACTATGCCGGGGCATCATTTGGCGCCCGCGGTAAGCGCTGGTACGCTGAAAATCGTAAGCGTGTAATCAACAAAAAGGCTAGAGCGGAGTAGACCTCTGCGTTTGCTTAGCACTATTGCTAGAAGATAATGGAACAGTTTGGAATTGGTTTGATTGTGCCGAGCCATATTGGGCTCGGCACAATCAGTGTATTTAAGGGCCTAGTCAAAAAACAGCACCTTTCACCTCAAATCTGGACGCTATAAAGCAGCTTTATTTTAGGTTGGAATTCGACTTGATCACTAACATGGATCGCGAGCATCTTTTTGAGGCGACTACTGGCGCCGATAGTTGTCTAATTATTATTGGAAACGGATTCGATCTTTATCATGGTCTTGCAACTAAATATTTAGATTATCGTAACTGGTTGAAAAACCATGATGCACGAGTGGCAACTGACTTCGAATCATTTGTCTATGCGATGGATTGTTCCGGTCGTGTGAGTAACTCTAACTGCGAGCTCAGCTCCATCGATGGTATCGATCCCCGCTGGAGCTCTCTTGAAGAATCACTCGGCATTGAATGGGACGACCTTTGTTATGAAACGCTCGATCACACGTATCCAGATGTAACCGAAGACAATCCAGGATGGGACGATTTCTGGATCGAGTTGCACATGCGTCTTGAATACCTGAAGAAGCTCACCAGGGATCACTTTCGGGAATGGGTAGAGTCTATCGATGTGTCTAAAATTAAGCCTGTACTTGATTTGCCAGACACTGCTTCGTTCGTTACCTTTAATTACACTCCAACGCTGGAGTATGTCTACGGTGTTCGTCCAGACAGGATCCTCCATATCCATGGTTGCGTCTTGGATAAAAACGAGCTTCTTCAATTTGGCTCTCCCGACAATAATCCTTTCGAGCTTCAGAAGATGCTTGAAGACAAATATGGAATGGATGATTTTTACGGTGCAACTATTCAGCAGGGTGTAACTGTCGCATGTGATCGCTGCGCAGATACATGGAAGAACATTGAGGGCAACTACGACGCCCTAAACCATTTCTTGGACACCCTTGCTAATGTTAATACAGTAATTATCATGGGCAATTCGTTCGACAAAGTCGATAAACCGTACTACCGCAACGTACTGGCTCCACGCTACCGCGATGCCGAATGGGTCTTTTGCGAGTACGAGTCCAACGAGGATAAGCAGTACGGTATTGACTAATTTTGCCACGAGCTTGCCATCTCAAACTATCGCATGACAAGTTACATGGAGTTTGACAAGGGGTATGACCAGTCGATAGATAGTATCTAGGGTGCTGAGAGCCGCTTCACGACTTACGTGAAATTGATAGGCAGCGTATCGTCTAAAAATGAAGGCCTGTCATGAATCTAAGATAATTGAGTCATAATCAAATTGTTTCCCAACGGTTTTCCAACTGACAGCCTTCGGTAAGTCTATACTTCAGTTATGTTAATTGGTTAAGTTAGGGAGTGCTGTATGCCCATTTGCCATGACGGATATATGGGCACTGCCCCCGACCTCTCTGGAAGCATTTCGAAGAATCGATTCAGAAACGAACTTTTTTGGGGTATCGATCGTTTGCTCACATGTTTGGATTCCGGAATTGATTCATTTGCTGTTGTCTTTGACTATCGTTGCGATATAGAACTACATTTAGACGATCGCTATGAGTTTTATCAGGTTAAAACCGGCGGAAAAGGAACATTTGGAGTCACTTGGGCTACACGGCTTCCAAAAAGGGGCATCTCAATTATCGCTAGACTTTATGAGCTTGACGATGCGTCTCAGGATTGCCCTATAAAACTTGTGATAGTTGGCAATAGGCCCTTCGTAAAAAAGGGCGGTTCATTCGATTCACCAGGAGAAGTTCTGTTTGCGACCCTTGAACCCGAGGATAAACAAAAGATCGAACAGGCTGTCACGCGCGACAACAAAGGGATGACTCCTGATTTAAATAAGGCGTCATATTTACTTGTCGCTATGAACCTTGATAAACCGCAGGATTCTGTTCGCGGACACCTTCTGTCTACTTATAATAAAGTCATGGGATGTGAGCCCAAAAAACCTATGGCGCTATGCGAAGCGCTTGAGGGTTTAGTTTCAGATCGCGCATGCAATGAGAAACAACAGCCTGATTATGAATCTGTGATTAGTAATAAGGGTATTAGCGGTGAGGAAGTCAGGAGGCTCTTCTCTATTTATGAAGATAGGGAAGAAACTCCCCAAGGCCTCGTAAACGAATGGATAAAAGAGCAACCCCCTCTAATGCAGAATTCATTACGTATTGCATTGCAAGAGTACACTTCAACAGTCATGGAGCCACAAGCTGAGTCGATTCTAAATATTGCAAATTCGTTACTTAAAGAGGCCGATCCGTCGATGAGCCCTAATGAGATAGCTGAGACGGTTGGACCTCAGCTTATATCCAATGTAGGTCCTGAAATTAGCAAAGAGCTTGCAAAGATATATGTACTGATCGCTACGTTTAAGACTGCTCTAGAAGGGTAACGCGCCATGGCACGAATTAACTTCATGAAACTTATCATTGCGTCCCCTTCGGAAGAAACTGCAAAGATCATTTGCTTCGAATCAGACTTAAATGTCATAACGTCAAATAGAAAAAGGGCAATGATCTTGGTAAATCGGTCATCACTAAAAGTCTATATCACTGCATGGGCGCAGACTGCAAATTTGATGACAAGTTCGACGTAAACAGTAAAGTATTTATTTTAAAGTTCTCTTATGGTTCTGAACTATATACGATTTTCCGAAGCCGTGGACAATTCAAGTTATTTGATGAGCGGCTCGAATTGCTTTGGACTGAGACTCATAGGCATTTACTTGCAGAAAAGTTATACGATCAATTTGGTTTCGCCATTTGGTTGACCTCGCGTGCTTCGGGGAAAACTGAAATTGCATCGCCCGCTTATTCCTATGCGCCGTATTTTGTAGACCAAAATCATTATGACGGTTCGCATTTCAACTCGTTTAATAACATGGGGGAGTACAGTTCGTATAAGTCCGATTTGATTTACGAGTTTGCAGGCGCCTATGATCACACATACCTTGATTTAACTGCTCAGAAAACGGATATTGAGCACCGCCTTACACAAATTGAAACAGATTTGAAAGCCAATCGTTTAATGCGAGAGCGTATTCAAAACGAGCTCGAGCAGCTTGGCTACAGCGCTGATATGCCCTCACTTAAAAGGGATTGTGACGAATTTGAAGATGAATATAAACGCTTGGCTACCGGTCTATCTAAAATCCGTAAAAATTTGTATCAACTAAAATCAGATAAGACAGAAACGGAGATGGCTTACGCCGGTTCCCAAAGAGTAGTTCGTAAGCTATGTTTGAATGCCAAATCGCTTCGGACGGGAAAATGTCCTCTTTGCGAGCAAGATATTTTTAACACCCTAATGGTTCGGGTTAATTCCTCGATTTCCCACGAAGACGCACTTCTTTTAAGCAATGATCTTGGGCGCGATATTAACGAATTGGACCGTAAGATTGCCACTGAAGAAGAGAGATATAAATCGAAATTATCCGAGCTTGCTGTGCTGAAAGCGAAAATGAACCTAGTGAAGCGCGATAACTTAACAGCAGTCCAAATCGAGGGTTTCGTTCAACTGAACAAGCGACTTCTTGAAGAATGTGCTGAATTCGTTACCACACTTGAAGAAAGCCGTAACGATCTTGATAAGATTAAAAAACAACTCAATTCTTACAGCAGTAAGAAAAGCGAAATCGACAAACGTTTTGTTGAGTTAACACGTGAGCATATAACGGAACTCAATCTTAGATCAATTGATAAAGCAAAGATTAAAAATGTTAATTCAAAGATTGAGGCGGGCGGCAGCAATGCCCCCTTAGCCACCCTTGCGTGGTATTTGACGCTATTGGATTTGAAGAAAGAATTTAATGAACAACTGGTAGAACTTCCAGTTGTTCTAGATAGCCCGTTGAATATCGAAGCGGATGATGAAAAATACTATCGGCAATACAGCCTGATATTCAGCACTTTTATTTACCAGGGTCAGATGATCGTGTCAGGGCTTAATTAAGCCGACTCTGAGGTTGTCCCTCGGAACGCAAATATCATTATTCTCAATAATGAGAAATATCAACTCCTCAACAAAGAGGATTATTCTGAATGCAAGAGTGTAGTCTTTAAATGCTTGGAAAAGAATTAGCTTACGAGCCAGTCGGAAAAGAGTTCTTCCTTTCGCCGATGGCAAAACGATTTACACCTAATTATTGGCGCTCTTCAGGGACATTTCCTTTGATTACAGCTTGATCTCGCTAAACTAATAACTGCTGCTACCAGGGCATTTTCTGGTGCACATTCTATTGGCTCCTGCGAAGATCGGAGCGGGTATGTTTGCTGCCGAGTCCCACACCAGCCGTCATTACATTGCGATTGTTGCCATGGCCTGCCTATGCGTTTTGCTAGGCGGGCCTTCTTATGCCGCGGGCGCGGAGAGCCTCATCATCGCGGGCGCGACGTACTACGAGCCGGGCGCGTCGGGCCCCGGCTGGGCCTGGACCGATGCCGACCATCTGGAGCTTAACGGCTACGCGGGCGAGGCCATCGGCGCCGACGGCGACCTGGTGCTGACGCTTGCCGGGCAAAACTCCGTGACGGAGTCGCATGCGCCCGATGCGGACATCACGCTGTGCGGCATGGAGGTGTGGGGCAACCTGACGCTTCGCGGTGCCGGGACCCTGACGGCGACGGGCTCGCAGTGCGGGGTCCACGTTTCTCAGGCGCTAGCGGTGGAAGGCTGCACCGTCGATGCGAGGGCAGACGGGGCCGATATTACGGACGAGGCGGTTGCCGGCGTGATCGCAGGCGACATGGCCGTGCGCGGCGGCGGGCGCGTCGTTGCCGCGGGCGCCGGGACCGGAGCGGGCGTGCGCGCCTACGGCGTGTATCTGCAGGATGCGGGCCTTGGCGTTGGTGCGGCCGGCTGCCGGCTTTCCGTCGATGCCTCGTGGCTCGATGCGACCGGCGCCGACGGCGGCGTTGCGTGCTTGGGCGGGTCGCTTGCGTCCGCGCGGTTTGTGGCGCCTGCTGGTGGGGTCTTTGGTGCTAGTGGCGTGGTGGATGCCGGCGATGCGTTGGCACCGCATGTGGTGGTTGAGCCCGATGTCGCCACACCTCCGGCGGGGGAGACCGAAGGGGTCGATGTGCCTGGCGGTGGGGCGGACAAGTCTCCCGCCGATACTAGCCCTGCTGCCGCAGAGCCCACCACAGGGCCCACGGCAAATCCCTCGCTGAAACCCGCGGCCGCGACAACCAAGTCAACAACGACAGTAACCAAGACCACGGTCGCCAAAGTCCCCAAGCCCAAGGCTGCCACCGCGACAACTGTGGCACTCCCCAAGACCGGCGACAGCAACTGGATCACCGCTTCCGTGACGCTTTTCCTGTTGGGAACAGTGTTTCTAGCTGCCGCATGTCGCTGCTGAAGCACCCATTTCGATAAGCAATGTAGAAGACCATATTCGTAACGACGCATTAGTAGAATAGTTTATTACGACAATTGCTCAGGATTTATCTAACATGAACCACGAATCTGATCATACAGTTGACGCTGCCAAAAAAGAATTAAACGCCGGCCTTCTTGAGCTGTTCGAGCGTTGCAGCTATCTGTACAACGAGGCATTTTATGCCAACACGGAACTAGCAATCCTTCGCGAACTGTCTAAAGCATCTTCTGACTATGAGAATGAAGTAATTTGCGCTGGCTGCTTCTTCAGCTTTACACAACTTGCATTAACCGAATCCTGTTTCATGAATTGCGCGCGGTTATTTGATGCCAAAA
>JAUUSS010000042.1 GCA_030841765.1 Collinsella aerofaciens
CAAAAAAGCTCCCATTGCTGGGAGCTCTTTCATTTAATGGTGCGGGCGAAAGGACTTGAACCTTCATGGGGTTGCCCCCATACGGACCTGAACCGTACGCGTCTGCCAATTCCGCCACGCCCGCGTGCAGGAATTAGAATAACGGAGCGCTACCGCGAACGCAAGAACTATTTTTGAAAAAGTTTGCAGGCATTTTCCCAAGCTGCTCGCGCGATAGCCTCGGCATCCTCCCCCGTGCGATCAACACGGTCGTTAACCAGCGCATTTGCCGTAATGGAAATCATTGCGGGCTCGCACTCAAGACCGCGGATGGGCTCCGGAGCCATATACGGGCAATCCGTCTCGAACAAAATTCGATCGAGTGAGGTTGCCGCAAATGCCTCGCGCACGTCGTCGTTGCGCTTAAAGGTGGCCGCACCACCATAGGCGATATAGCAGCCCAGCTCCACAAAGCGCTCCATCGTGGCGCGGTCCTCGCCAAAGCAGTGCAGCACACAACCGGCCTGGGGCACGCCCACCTCACGAAGCACGTTGTAGGCGTCCACGTGCGAGGTACGCTCCTGGTCCGTGTCCTCGTGACGCAGATGCAGCTCCACCGGCACGTTACGGCACACGGCAAGCTCGAGCTGGCGCGCCATGCAGTCAATCTGCACGTTATGGGGTGCCGGCGCGATGTCGTCGTCATAGTCCATGTGGTAGTCCAGGCCGATCTCGCCAATACCGGCGCATAAGGGGTCATCAAGTGCGGCAACGACCTGTGCATGGACGTCGTCGGTATAGTCCGGCGCGCCATACGGATGCACGCCGGCAAGATACTTGATCTGCGGGATATCCTGCATCGGCAGAATCTCGCGCGTCAGCCAGTCGCTATAGTCCGTCACGCTGCGTTTGTCTGCGATGGGGTCGAACATCGTCACCAACAGGTCGACGCCCGCCACCTTGGCACGCACGAGCGTCTCAGGCACATCCTTGCCCCAGAACGAAAGCAGATGCGCATGCGTGTCGGCAAGCGGTGCCAAGGGCACGGGACAAGCAACCGTCTTCTTTTTCTTGGTAAACGTCACACGTTCGGCATTAGGCATCATGGATTAGCTCCTGGGCCAGACGGACAAAGTCAGCAACATCAAGCGTCTCGGCGCGCGTGGTGGGTGCAATACCGCAAGCCTCAAAGGCAGCATCGAGCACGTCCTTGGCAAAGCCGTTGGCGCTCATGGAATTGCGGATGGTCTTGCGACGCTGAGCAAATGCAGCATCAATCACGCGGGCCACAAATTCGCGATCGAGCCCCTCGGGCACCACGCCGTCAACACGGTCGATACGCACGACGGCCGAATCCACGTGCGGCGCCGGCATAAAGCAACGCGGCGGTACCTCAAAACGACCCGTCACCTGCGCATACAGGCCGAGCTTTGCCGTATAGCCGCCATAGGTCTTGTTGCCCGGCACTGCGGCAATGCGATCGGCAACCTCCTTTTGCACCATGACGACGGCACGCTTGAGCGCCGGCATCGTCTGGAAAAATTGCAAAATGATCGTCGCCGCCACGTTATAGGGCAAGTTCGCGACAAATACCGTGGGCTCGCCGCCGGCAGCCTGCTCAATCTGCTCCGGGCCCACCTTAAGCGCGTCGCCCATGATAAAGCGGAAGTTGGCATAGTCGGCGGCGTGGGCGTCGAGCACCGGTTCGAGCTCAGGATCGGCCTCAATGGACGTAACGCACGCCGCCTCCTGCAGCAACGCAAGTGTCAACGTACCGCAACCCGGACCCACCTCGAGTACGCGCTCGTCACCTGCAAGCTCGGCAAGCTCGCAGATACGCTCGATCACATGATTGTCGATTAGAAAGTTCTGGCCCAGGCGATGCTTGGTCGCAAGGCCAAACTCCTCCAGCAGCTCCCTTGTTGCCGTGGGGTTTGCCAAAGGCGAAGTTGTCATAGTTGCCTCCTTAGCATGGTGGCTGCGTTTTGAAACAAAAGGGCATGGACCGTTGCGGCCATGCCCTTACATCTAAACAGCAAATTGCCGATATGGCGCGCGGCGTCTTAGCCCAGACGCGGGAACAGCGGCTCGCCCTTCTCGACGGGCTGACCACCGGCAAGCAGGCCCCAAGCGCAAATGCCCTTAAGGTCGTCGCTCGCGGCCTCGTCCTCGCAGGACAGGCGGCGCAGGGCCTCGGCAGAAGTCTGAGGCATGAGCGGCATCAGCAGGTGGGCGGCAATGCGGATAGCCTCGAGCAGGTTGTAGATCACAAATGCCAGCTCGTCAGCCTTGGTCTCGTCCTTGGCAAGCGCCCAGGGCTCGGAATCCTCGATGTAGTGGTTGGCGGCGTGGATGAGCTCCATGACCTCATCCTTGGCTCCACCGTAATCGAGCACGTCCATCTTGGCCATGTAGCGCTCGACCAGGCCGTCGGCGATCTTTGCCAGCGGGTTATCGAACGCGTCGGCAGACGCAGGCTTAGCCGGAGCGCAGCCGTCAAAGTACTTGCCGCTCATGTTGAGTGAACGCGAGATGAGGTTACCCCAGCTGTTGGCCAGGTCGGCGTTGTAGACCTGCTCCATGCGCTCGAAGCTGATGGCGCCGTCGGTGCCGGGCACCACGTCGGTCATAAAGTAGTAGCGATAGCCCTCGACGCCCAGCATGTCGATGACGTCCTGCGGAGCGATGGCATTGCCGCGGCTCTTGGACATCTTCTCGGCCTTGCCGGTCTCGGCGTTGCGCACGGTCAGGAAGCCGTGGGCAAAGACGTGCTCGGGCAGGGCCTCGCCAATGGCCATGAGCATGGCCGGCCAAATGACACAGTGGAAGCGGATGATATCCTTGCCCACGATGTGGAACTGCGCAGGCCAACGATAGGCCAGCTCGGCGCGGGCCTCATCGGAATCGACGCCGTAGCCGACAGCCGTCATGTAGTTGAGCAGCGCGTCGAACCACACGTAGGTCACGTGGCCCTCGTCGAACGGAACCTGAATGCCCCAGTCAAAGCTTGTGCGGCTCACAGAGAGGTCGTTGAGGCCGCCCTCGACAAAGCTACGCACCTCGTTCATGCGGAACGCGGGCTCGACAAAGTCGGGGTGCTCGTCATAGAGCTTGAGCAGCTTGTCCTGGAAGGCGGAAAGCTTAAAGAAGTAGGACTCCTCCTGCACGCGCTCGAGCGGACGGTGGCAATCGGGACACAGGTGCTGACCGACGCTGCCGTACTCCTCGTCGCCCTTCTGGACCTGCGTGTCGGTGAAGTAGGTCTCGTCGGGCACGCAGTACCAGCCGTCGTAGCTGCCCTTATACAGGTAGCCGGACTCCTTCATGCGCTCCCACAGGTACTGCACGGCATGATGCTGGCGCGGCTCGGTGGTGCGGATGAAGTCATCGTTGGAGATCTCGAGCTTGCTCCAAAGCTCCTTGAAGTGCGGAGCCTGGCTGTCGGTCCACTCCTGCGGCGTCATGTCGTGCTTGGCTGCGGCCTCGGCGACCTTCTCGCCGTGCTCGTCCATGCCGGTCAGAAACTTGACGTTATAGCCGGCGGAGCGACGATAACGGGCCTGGACGTCGGCAATGATGGTGGAATAAGCCGTGCCCAGGTGCGGATCGGCGTTGACGTAGTAGATAGGCGTCGTGATAAAAAACGAAGGCTTGGTTTGATCCATGGGGTCTGTCCTCCAGAAAAACGTTGCATACAGGGGATGATTCTAACGCAAGGGCTGGATATCCTCCATCTATTGCATATCGAGCACCATGGCATAGACATCGCGCTTGCGGCGCGAATACTTCTGCGACAGGCGCTTTGCCACCGCGGAGGCGGGCTCGCCCTCCTCGAGCGCGGCGCGGATGTCCTCGCGCAGGGCCTCATCGGGATCTACGGCAGCGGCGCCAACCGGTGCGATGCCAGCCTCCTCGTCCTCGCTCGGCGGCGCGATGACCAGCGCAATCTCACCCTTCACCTCGCAGCGCGCACGCAGCTCTTCGACAAGCTGGGCGGCAGGCCCGCGCAGGACCTCCTCGTGCAGCTTGGTAAGCTCGCGACAGACGGCAACCTCGCGCTGGGGAAAGACCTCGGCCACGGCCTCGAGCGTCGCCACGATGCGATGTGGAGACTCGTAGAAGATGAGCGCACCGGGCACCACGGCAAGGCGCTGCAGCCGGCGCACGCGGTCGCCATGTTTGCGGCCCAGAAAGCCCTCGAAGAAGAAATGCTCGCAGGGAATGCCGGACGAAACAAGTGCCGTGACGCATGCGGAAGGTCCGGGGATGACCTCGACGGGCACTTCGGCCTCGCGCGCGGCCTCGACCAGAGCCTGGCCGGGGTCAGACACACTCGGCATGCCAGCATCCGAGGCAAAGGCGAGGGTCTCCCCCGCCAGCAGGCGGTCGACCAGACCGGCTGCGCGACTTGTAATCACGTTCTCGTCGCAACGAACGAGCGGCTTGGAAATGCCCAGGTGCATCAGCAGCTTTGAGGTCACGCGCGTGTCCTCGCAGCAGATGGCATCGGCAGCGGCAAACGCCTCTCCGACGCGCGGAGACAGGTCGCCCAGGTTACCGATGGGCGTACCGACCACGTAAAGTTTGCCCGTACGGGCGCTGTTTTGCGTCATATCAACCTATTCAATCATGCCGCGCTCGAGCGTGCCGAGTGCCGCGCGGGCGTCCCATGCCGCGATGCGCTTCTCGGTCTTCCACGTTTGGAAGAACCAGCCAGCCGCCGGCGCGAACGAGGCCAGCTGGTTGGCGATAAACACGCGCTCGTAGGCATTGCGGCCCTCGGGCGTAACCGACGAGTTGGCGAAGATCGCCGCGCCCGACCATTCGCCCACCAACACGGGGAACCCGGTCGCAATCGCCTCTTTAAGCTCACGCTTGTTGCGCGAGATCGCCGTGGTCAGGCCGCGAGGGCTCGTGATGTCGAGCGCGTATTCGTCGCGGTAATGGTACAGATGGAGGTCCATGTAGACATTCTTGTACTTTGCGCCGCGCATAAAGTGCTTCCACTCGCCAGGGTGTCCCGAGGAGGAAAAGACGACGATCTTGTCCTCGGGCATATACGAACGGACGAGCTCATAGGCGTCGCGATAGAAGTTACGCAGGTAATGCGCCGGAATACCATCCGTCATGGTAAAGAGACTCTTGCGGACGCTCATCTGCGGCGTATCCAGCAACTCAATGCCAAGCAGGCTCTCGGCCTCACCGTATCGATCGGCCAGGCGCTCGAGCACGTCGAGTGCGACATGGCGACCGTTGGTGGAAGAATGCCACTCGGCGACGGTCTCCGGCGTGGTGGGCGAATCGTTGGAGTCACCTTGACCGCCGGGCACAGTCGCCAAATCGAGCAGCACGCGGATGTTGTACTTAGCGGCCCACTCAATCGCGCGATCGATATAGTCAACGACCGAGATGTACGAGGCGTCGGATTCCTGCGAGCCAAAAGCATACCACGGCACCGGTAGACGTACGGCGTTGAGGCCGATCTGTGCCATACGGCGAAAATCGTCCTCGCTCACAAACGTCTCGTAATGACGGCGCATGCGCTCGTTATAGGCAGCGGTGCCCATGGCCTCTTGCAGCTCCGCCGCATTGGATGCACCGGTCGCCGCATAGAGCGACGGGGTCACCCAGGGCTCGGGAATAAACCAGCCAGAGAGATTAACGCCGAGAATCCTCTCCATCACGGCCCCCTTCGAATCGTGCAGGCTTGGCCCGCATCGTATTGCATAGGATAAGTATCGTTTTGAGTATACCCGCGCGTGCGGACAGGCGACCGAACGGTCTGTAAAGTGACGCGAAAGTGGGAGGAATGTCTGGGGCGGGCGGACTCGGAATGGTGCGACGAGGTGTGTACGCGCGCCGGAGGCAGGCACCGGAAAGCGCGTCCCGTTCTATCGCTCAATAATGGGGCGCATTTTCCGCAGAACCCTACATAAAAGAAAAGGACCCCTTTGCAGAGGTCCTAGTCAATTCAAGGTGGCGGGGAAGGGAATCGAACCCCTGACACGAGGATTTTCAGTCCTCTGCTCTACCAACTGAGCTACCCAGCCATTTGAGGTGTGCCTTGTTTCAAGGCTTGATTAGTATAACCAAGGACGCGTTCCGGTCAACCGAGAATTTCAAAAAAGTTTTTGAGCACAGCCTCGGTTCTTTAAATCGGCACGTCAGAGGCATCAGCCGGCAGCAAGAAGTTTTTCGCTCAGAGCCGCACGGGCAAACTCACTTGGCGTCATCCCCTCGGCAGCCGCCCGTCGACGAATGGCCTCCTTCATTCCCAGAGGAATCTTGACCGACAGCGTTGCCGTCCCCTCACCTGAGAGTGGGGGCCGTCCATGCACGATCCCACCAACGGTGTGTTCGCCATCCGGAAACTCTCCGCGCTCGTACGACTCGCACCACGCGTCAATCATTTCATCCGTTACAACCTGACCATTAGCGGCCGTATACGTCTTGCCCATCATCGACCCCTTTGCCGAGCCCGTTCAATCTCCTGCCAAAATTTCTTCTGGACTGGAGACAAGGCATGAATGATAAGCCACCCACGGACAAGCTCGACCGCGACAAGCTCCACGCTTCGTCCGTCTGGGAGCCATCCAATCGCAAGCCATCTCGGCGGCTCGTCCTTCGACTCGCGACGAATGCACTCAGTAACCGCAAGCCAAGCGCTAAGCACCTGCTTTTCCGTCAGGTGCTTTTTAGCGTTGGGATGGATCTCAACATCCGTGCATCTTCTCCTCCATCTTACCCAATTTCGTATAACGAAAGTCCGCTATCGCCAATTCTTAAGCCGGCACGCGTTGGAGAGCAGGGGTCGAAACAATGATTGAAGGGCGCTCTAATGCGGCCCAGGCGCCGGGGCAGGAGCACATACGCCAGGGACGTACGTTTTCGTAGCGCGCGAGGATATTGCCGTCGCGATCGATGAAGGCGATGTCGATAGGATAGGCCATAAAACACGTATGGACCGAAGAGCAGCGTGGAAATGCCATGACGAGCGGCAGACCGTTGGCGGCAACCGGGCACCGTCCCAGCATGCCGCGCAGGCGCACGGCAAACGACTCCGCCACCGCAAACTCGGCCGGCGTCCAGCCCAGCCTATTGAGTGCCCGCGCGTAGGCGATGTAGGACGAGACCGCGGTCACATGACCACCCCCGGACGCCATGGATCGACCGTCACCGCGCGCTCGTGTGACAACTTTGCCGGTGCCCGCAGCGAAACGCCGGCGATGCTGAGCGAGCTCGGCCACGGCTCATAGCGCATGGTGCAGGTGTAGGTCCTAAACGTGCCGGAAAGCGAAAGCAAACCGCCATCCGATGTCGTCGCACCCTGTTCGCTCGAGACCTCGATCAGCAAGTCATAGCCTTCCATGGCATGTTGGATCTGAGCCTGAACGGTCGCGGAAGCATCGATGGAGCTGCCATCGCCCTCCCCGCTCGGCGCCACGGCATGTGCTAGCACGATATCGGGCACCACGCGATCGAAGCGTGCGACCGCACCGGCAAAGACCATGACGTTGTACACGATAAGCGCCAGAACCAGCAGGACGGGCGTGACCACGGCCATCTCGACCGTCGCCTGGGCGCGCTCCTCGCAAAGGCGCGTGCGGATGCCCATTACGACCCACCGCCCAGGGCACCCGCCAGTGTGGTGACATCGACGGTAAGTGGGATGGAACCGCCGCCGGGCAGCGGAATCTCCGCAAGCGTGAACGTCGTGCCGCTGATGGTGCGCTCGACTTGATATTCCAGCGCTTCGCAAAGCGCCTTGGGGTCGGTCACGCCCAACGGAATACTTCGTAGCTCGTCCTGCGCATTAGAAAGAGCCGTGATGTCAGACCCCGGGCTCTTGATGACATTGGCGGTGTCGGTCAGCACCGGCTTTCGCAGGCGCAAGTCGCACGGCTCCAAGCCCAGCGCCGCCACGGACGCCGAAACGGTATCGCCAAGCCACGACGCAATGGAGCCCAACGCGCCGTTGCCCCCTCCTAGGCCCTTAATCATCTCGTCCATAAGTTCGTCGGCCGAACCTTGGATGTCTCCGTATCCCACAAGCAGCCGTCCCCAGACATCCATGACGCCATCGAGTACGCCGGCAACGCCACCCGAGCGTCCCTTCAATGTCGAGAAAAATCGCGAAAGCACGTTGTTTTGCGCCGTCGCCTCATCGGGCGCCAGCACCGCGGCAGAGATGGCACCGCGATCGCCAAGCCTGACTGCCGTGTTAAACGAAGAGTTGAGCTCATCGGGGCTCGAGATGGCACCCGAAACCGCAAAGGCAGCCACGCCGTTGCGACCGGGCGGAGCGATACGCGGACGTTCGCCCGAAAGCGTTTTAATGGCCTGGTCAAACGCATTGCTCGCACGGTCGGCCTCATCCTCGGTCTGACGCATGAGCTCAAGCTCTTTGTTCCGACATTTGACGTATTCCTCCAAGGCCTTTTTGAACTCGTCGAAGTGATATTCGAAGCCGTTTTCGATAGAGGTTGAAGGCGCCGCAACAGCACCAAGCGACAAAACGCCAAAATGGCATTTGCTGCATTTATCCTGTCCATCGTAATCGGCAACCGAAGCAAATCCGCTCGGCGTCCCTTTCTTATAGTTAGGGCAGGTCGTCCCGTAATGCAGATACGCCTTGCCATCGTTCACGCTCGTCGGCCACACCGCATCGGTATAGAGCTCCGTCGCCCGAACCTCATCAGAGTTGCGCGGCAGCAGCGGAATATAGGAGGAAACCCTGTCTCCGTTCTCGGTTATATGTGCCCGATCGACCTCCGCGCTCGCATAGGTATAAAACGCCTTACGCGCCGCAGACTCTGCCTTCATCTCGACACTCGAGCCGTGGGGCTTCTCATTTGTCAGACGCCAGTGGTAGTAGTCCTTCGCGCGATCAAGGGCAACTTGGGGCTCCCACGTAACGCTCGATGAGTAATGCGGATTTTGAACACCGGGGAGATCCGTTAGGCTTTTCGCACGCTCCCACATGCAAGAACAGCTGCCGACCGAGCCCTTGTCAGACCCACCACAATCCGCCAGCCAAGCACGCTCTTTAGCCTTCGCCGTGTCCTCAGAAGCCTTCCGCAGCTCCTCGGCCGCACACTCTAAATCATCTGATGTGTCTTTAATGGTATCGGTCGAGATCTCTGATCCTTTGAGCGCAGCGAAGTCAGACTCGGATGTCCTGGGCACGGCAAGCGCCGTACCGGTATAGGTCACACTATCGGTATCCTGCGCCGACACCGCCTGCGTGGCACGCGCGGCGATCAGATACGGCAGAGCCGTCTCGATTTTCTGTAAGCCTTCCGATGCGCTTTTGGCAAACTTGTTGCGCGTTTTAATGATCTCAATCCCAGTGTCGACCATATTGCCGGCAACCGGCTCGGCACCCGGGATGAGGATGGCGACCAGGCCCGTCCCGATCGTGGCAAAACCCGCCAGGCCCAAACTCAAGATGCTCGCATCAACCACCGTGGCAGCCGTGTGATAGGACGACACTACGTTGGCACCCGCCAGCGCGCCGCTATCGGCCGCCACCTGAGTATCCCCGGCACGCGACATGCTCCATATCGCCGCGGTCGACGAAAACAACAACGTGAGCACCACTAGGATGACCACGGCAGAAGAAAGCGTGGTATAGGCGCCGTCTTCGATAAACAGGTCGATACCGGCTCGACCCATAAAGCCGCCTCGCTTGCGATGGCAGCTCGGACGGCGCGTCAAAACGCGTCTAGACCAGAAACGCTTAATCCCATGCAGCAATCCACGAATCATAATCTCCCTCCAGCCATTCGGGACGCGATTGATACGAGACATCGACCTTGAGCTCAACGTAGCCGCCCTCGGCGGTACCACCCATAGCCTGCGCAAACGCACCGATCACAGGCAACGGCTTGACCTCGCCGGAAACGGACACGGACGAGACGCCACCCGCACCGGCCCGGCCAAGCTCGATATCCCACGACAACGGCCCGCCGGCATGAAAAATCGAAACGTTGGGCACTGCGGCAAGCCGGCGGCGGGTGAACTCCTTAAGATCGTCGTCCTCCGCCGTCGTCGTGGTCATGAGCCGCGCGGTCTCAGCGGCGGCAGACTCCATGACCGCGCGCGTATAGAGCAGGCACACCGGTTGCAGTGCGAGAAGGATGAGCGTCAGAAACGTCGGCAGCAAAAAAGCGGCCTCGACCGTAGACTGCGCCCGGTCATCGCGCGCGATATCAATACAACGCGATGTCCTTAGCACCCGCAGCAGCGTCGACAACCGATGTCGAGGTGACGCCGTGAGATGCCGCCCGCTCGACCAGCGCCGCCAAGCGCCCATCGGCACCGGCACGCCAAAGCCCCGCGATTGCCAGCACGATGGAAAGCAGCGCCACCGTGACGATGGCGTATTCCACAGTCGCTTGGGCAACCTCTTCACGCAGAACGCCATGCATTTCACGACCCCTCCTTTGAGCTTATTGTTTGCGGGGCCAGGCGCACCGCGCGCAGACGACACGAAGCATCGCCAGTATCCGCGGCAACCGTCACCATATCGACCCAGCCGCGCCCATCGCGCACAATGGCGCCCCATACGTTACCCTTAATATCGAGATAGCCGCTCAGGGCGAGCTGGGCCGTTGGCACCTCGCGGTAGGCGCGTAACATATCCGCCGCTGCCTCGGTCATCGGTCGGTCCTCGGACCATGCAAGCCGGACCGCAATCGCGTTGTCCTCAGGCGAATCCGTCGCAGTGCCAGACCGCTTGTCGAGCATCCGCAGAAAGGTTTGCGCCGTGACAGCGACATCCGAATCGTCCGCATCTCGCATCTCATCTTTTTGAGACGCCACCGCCGAATCTGAGCCCGAATCGAAGGCGGCCCCAGGACGCTGCTGCCGCGCGGCGTTTAGCCCCCAAACCGCCACTGCCACCGCCACAACCACACAGGCAAACACCAGCAGTGCGCCGACAGGCCGCCTACCCTCTACAGGCTGTTGATGCCCTCGCTGATAGCGTTCCATAGATCTTGGACCTTGCCCTTAAATGCGACAATGGCAATGATGGCGATCACCACGAGCACGCCGACCAAGATGGCGTATTCGGTGGTGCCCTGCGCACTCTCCTCCTGCAGTAGCTCCCCGGCATGCTGGCGAGCGCGAATTGACTGGCAAACAGCCCAGCTCCAGACCTTGCCAGCAACGTCAGTCATCGTGTTCATGTATTCCTCCCTACATCATCCCGCCTGCTCCCAGCAGCGGGCCCAATATGGACAGAAGCAACGCCGGCAAGATGAGCGTGCCGGTGGGAATCAGCAGCTTGACGGGCGCACGCTCAATCTCGCGCTCGACCGCGGCGCGATGAGCCGCACGGATCTCGCGACTTTGAGCGGCAAGCGTCTCGGCAAGTGGAGCACCCAGGGCGAGCGCCTGCCCCACCGTGATGGCAAAGGTCTCGAGCGCTCGCACGTCCAGGTCGCGCGCGGCGGCCAACAACTCGTCCTCACGCGTGCCCACGCCCACCTGCCACGCCATGCAGGCCCGCTCAAGGCGAAGAGCCAGCACTGACCGGCGGTTGGCGCAGAAAATCTCAAGCGCCGCATCAAACGAAAGACCGGCCGAAAGACCCAAGCGCACAACATCGATCATCTCGGACACTTCGCCGAGCGACACTCGCGCCGGGCCACCCGCTCCAACCGCGCCCTTCATTCGCGCGGTCAGAGCATCAACCACCGAGCGACCCGCGGCAGCGACCAGCACCGCCTCGCGCTTGCAGGCCCCTGCGATCTTGCGTACATCCGCCCGATCCAAACCCGTCGCGACAAATACACTCAGGGCGCACAGGCAAGCCGCAACTGCAACCGGGGCGCTCATAGCTCCACCCGCATAATGCGCCGGATAACCACTAGGGCAACGGCGTTGAGGGCAAGACCCAGCACCACAGCGCCCGCGCCGGCAGGCGTCGCAAGACCGCGACGAAAATCTGCCGAAAGCAGCGCCAACACCGCGCACATGCCCGCCGGCATCGCCGCGACCATATGCGCAGACATGCGAGCCTGCGACGTCTTGACATCCAGGCGGCGCTTGAGCTCAATGCGCTCCCCCACCATGCTCGACGCCTCGGACAGTAAGTCGGCAAGCGGAGCGCCGGTGCGCTGAGACACCTTAAGCGCCAAGGTCACAAGCGAAAGGCCGGGGGCGTCGATGCGCACGAGCAAGTCATCGAGCGCGTCGGTCGCCGAGATGCCGCAATCGATCGCCGCCGCCACCCGCAAAAACTCGGTATGCACCGGCTCTTGCGCATGAGCGCCCACAAAGCGCATGCCCTGGGCCAGCGAATGTCCCGAGGCAAGCGACATGGAAAGCGCGGTAAACGCCTCGGGCATGGCCTCTTCTACATCGTGTTGCTCGCGCCGGCTCTCAAAGCCATCCCGAGCGGCGCCAACGGCAATCGGAGCAACAAGTCCCAAGGCAAATCCGAGGGGCGATAACGACACCATCGTTAGCAAAACGCAGCAGACACCGCTCGATAGCAGCAGAAACGCCAAACGCCCCGAAGCATCCTCGATCACGAGGCCAAGGCGATGTGCCGGAGCCAGCGATGCCCACGAACGGGCGATCTTTTTCAGCAGATCGTTTTCCACCAGCTCACGCGGCAGCTTCTCTGCCACCGTCTCGAGCACCTGACGCGCCAGCTCCGCCGGCGGCACCTGCGGCACACGAGGTTCCACCCCGCACGCCGTCGCAACAGAAAACCCTGCCAAACCCCCTACGACGAGGGGCACAGCGACCTCCATTCGTCCACCTCCTCTTGTGTGAGCGTCCCCGACCGCAGGCCTTCTGCGATAAACGGCGGCTCGCGGTCAAGCGTCCAGGTGCGCTCGGCGGCATCGAAAGTCACATAGCGCTCGAGCTCTACGCCGCCCGACGCGGCGCGACGCACCCCCGAATACGAGGAGACGAAGCGCCTGCCATCGGCGTGGCGCTCGGACATCACGATGCCGTCGAGCGCCATGGCAATCTGCTCCTCGATGAGCTCGCTCGGCAGATCGATGCCATAACGTGCAAGCAACGTCAGACGTACCACGGTCTCCTGTTCTGAGCCCGCATGAAGTGTGGTGAGCGACCCGTCGTGGCCCGTGTTCATGGCCTGCAACATGTCGCAGCACTCGGCACCGCGCACCTCACCCACCACGATGCGGTCGGGGCGCATGCGCAGGGCATTGGTCACCAGGTCGCGGATCGTCACCGCGCCCTCGCCCTCAATTGAAGCCTCGCGCGCCTCTAGACGCACCACGTGCGGATGATGCGCAAACTTGAGCTCGGCAGAGTCCTCGATCGTCACGATGCGCTCGCCGGTGGAAATCTCACATGACAACGCATTGAGCAGGGTGGTCTTACCAGATCCCGTGCCTCCCGCAACCGCCAGGTCCTGTCGCAGCGACACCGCGCACGACAACAGCTGCGCATACCAAAGCGGCAGCGACCCCAGCCCCACAAGCTCGTCCAGCGAGCAAATGCGGTCCGAGAACTTTCGGATGGTGAGAATCGGTCCGTCAATCGCCACGGGTGGAATCACCGCGTTGACGCGATAGCCCGTTTTGAGGCGGGCGTTGACGATGGGGCTGCGCTCGTCGATACGGCGGCCAAGTGGCGAGATGATGCGGTCGATAAGCACACGGATCTGCTCATCATCCTCAAACGCATGCTCGATGGGGTACAAGACGCCGCCGCGTTCAAAGAAAGCCGAACGGCAGCCGTTGATCATGATCTCGGTAACGGTATCGTCCTCGATGAGCGGCTGCAACGGCCCCAAGCCCACCACGTCATCCAAAATCTCGTCGATGATGGTCTCGCGCTCGGGCGTCGCGAGATCGGTCGGCTCCTCAACATTGAGCGCCGCCTCCACCGCGGGACGCAATTCCGAGCGGGCAAGTGCCGGGTCGACATAGGCGCTGATACGCGCCACTTCGTCGTAACCCATGCGGTCCATCACGGCGCGCTTGGTGCGTCGTTTCACCGCGCGGCGACGCCCCGCATCTACAGGCGCTGCCGCCGCTGCAGCGCCGGCAGCCTTAATCCTCGTTTGCAGGCTCATCGCTGATCACCCTCGCGCGACCAGGGAAGGCGGATACGCGGGCGTTCGGTGCGCGTTGCACGGTCGGCGACCATATCGCTCCAAGGGCCGACGGCGCACCCCAGTTCCACGAGCATCTCGCGCGTGGCCTCGCGCACGCTAGTCGCAAAAGCGCTGGTCTGCCCCACTGCCTCGTCAGCGCGCCCAAACGCCATGAGCGCGGCGAGATCCTGCCCGCCATCGGCGATACGAATCTTGGAGCTCAACGCACAGGCAATCTCAAAGCGCATGGCGACGTCCTCGTCTGCTCCGCGCGCACCGAACCGGTTGAACACGGCGCTCATGCGCGTGCGCGGCACACCTACTCGACCTGCCAGTTCAATGACGCGCGATGCCGATGCCGCGGACGACACCGCCGCATCGCCAACGACCAGGCAACGGTCGCTCGCCGCCACCGCAGCCGCCACGGCATCGCCCCAAAAGACCGAGGTATCGATAAAGACCACGTCGGATTCGCGACGCAGGACATCAAGCAGCAGCTCCACCGGACGTGCCATGAGCTCGGCTTGCTCGGGCGCCGCGACGGGACCCCAGAGCGTAACGCCCGGTGCCACGCGCATCGATGTGGCTACGATATCCGGCTCGGTGAGCGTGCCCGCCGCCGACGGCTCGATAAGTGCCGCCATATCGCGCGGAGCATCGACGCCTAACAAGTCGTAAAGGTTTCCAAACATCAGATCCAGGTCGAGCACGGCGGCACGCAAGCCCAACAGCGACGATGTGTGTGCCATGGTGGCAACGATCGTCGACTTGCCGCAACCGCCCGAACCCGAAATGGCGCAGATGACCGGAGCTCGATGCGGCGAAGCGGCAGCGTCTGCCGGCGGCATCGGAGGCGGCGGGGCGGGCGTCGGTGACAGCGTCCCCGTCTCCCCCGCCGCAGCCACACGCTGCGTCCAAGCCGGCATGGCAGCTTGTTCGGTCTGCGAGGCAGGCTCGTTCTGTGCAATCTGCTCATGCTGCATCAGCGACAACTCGCCGCACCCGGCAAAGCCCTCAACTTCATCGAGTTCATCCGCCAGATTCACGCCGTGCACGTATCCCATATCTACAGCCGGGGAATCGCCAGCATGCTGCGCCGGCCCTCCAGCGTCATCGTATACAAGGGGGTTCCGGGGGCGCCGACCATGCTCGGCTTCCGCTTTTCCATAATCATCAACACGCGGGCCTCTTGTAGCGCGAGGCGCCCCGGGTTCCCTATCAACAAAAGCATCGGGCTCAATCGTCATGCGCCGATCGGAATCAACCGCTCCCTCGCCCGCGCGCCCGTTGCCGCATATACTGTGTGCAGCGATGACCTCGGTCGCCCCCGCGCGAAACAGCCCCTCGATATCCGACGGATCGAGCGCTTCTATCAACACGACCACGCGACTCACGCGGCCTTCGGCCGTCAGGCGCGCAACAGTCTTGCGCACATCTTCGGTATCAAACAGAGACGCCGCGATGATGGCAGCCCCGCGGCGCGACGGAAACGCCCGCGCCATGGAAACCAGCCCGTCCAGGTCACCCACGCGAAGCACCTGTGCACCCACATCACGGCCCTCGACTTCCCGCTGCAACAGCCCGTAATCGCCGCACGCGCAGCACGCAAGCCAGATCGCCTTCATCACTCGTCGCCTCCGCTCTTTTTGCCGCGCGCCGTGGCGGGAATCGTCAAGCTGACCGTTCCCTTGCCCGAGGCTCCCAGCAGTTCCTTGACGTCTTCGGGGTCAGCCGCCAGCGTCACCCATTCGATCTTGCCCTCGCGCGTGGCACCGGAATCCTCACTGGTATCGATCACGTGCGCGCCGCACAGCCGATCGGTCACGCCGTCCTTTTGCACGTACACGTCCACGTAGCTGCCCACGCCCGTGGCACCGCCGACCGAGTGCTCGGCATCGACCGCCACCGAAACGGCAACCTTGCCCTTAGGCACCTCGAGCTTGCGGCTCTCGGCCTTGGTGTAGACATTGCAGATCACGGCGTTTTTGGGAATACGCGAAGTCGTCACGTCGCCGCGCACCTGGCGCAGCTCGGTCGCTGCGTCACGCGGCAGCAGGCTCGTCAGCCATTCCTGGGTTATGACATTGGTCTCATCGAGGGTCTCGCCCACATCGATATCGCGCGCCGCGACGCAAACCTCGACGCGATCGCCACCGTACTTGGCCAAGGTCTCAGCCTGGACCCGTTCGGCTTGCGAGCGGATCGACGAGCCGTAAACCATGCAGAGCAGAGCAGCGAGCACGCCCGCGACCAGACTGATGGCGATGCGCTTGCTCTTGTTCACGGCCGCTCCTCTCATGGCAGTGCCGGGCGAATGCCCGTACCACCATTGTCTGAGCGGTCAGAGTGCAAAGCAGCGCAATCGCAATCTTGGTTTTCGATGTCAAACCAATCGCTGACCAAAAGCTGACCAGCCCGTCAAGCTCGTGGCAAGGTTTTGGTCAGCACGTCAGCAAACTGTATGTTTCGAAGCTTTTCCGCAGCAAAAAAAGCCGTCTCCCGAACAGTTGGGAGACGGCTGTCATAGGAAAAATCAATTACAGATGGACATCGGGATCGAGCATTTGAGCGCTCACGCGCATGGATGACGCCAGGTTTTGGAACGTTTCCAGACGCAGGCTATCGATCTGCCCGGCGTCCTCGGCCTCGCGAACGGCGCAGCCCGGCTCATGGGTATGCGTGCAATCGCCAAACCGGCACGCGCGCGATGCCTCGACAATCTCGGGGAAAGCGCGCGCCAGACCCCGCTCGTGACCCACGAGCGGTAGGCTGCGCAGGCCCGGGGCATCAGCGATCACGCCGGCGTCGCCCGGCAGCGCTACCATCACGCGCGCGACGGTAGTGTGACGGCCCTGGTCGTCGCGTTCGCGCACACCGCCGGTCGCCAATGTATCGTGGCCCAGCAGTGCATTGAGCAGCGTCGACTTGCCGGCACCCGACTCGCCCAGAATCATGGCGCAGCTCCCGGCAGGCACGCAGATACGGACCTCGTCCAGGCCGCGGCCCTCGGCAGAGGACGTCACGATCACGCGCACGTCCGGACCCACCAGGCGGCGCACGCGGTCCAGATCGCGCTCGAGCTCCTCGGCATCGCAGCGATCAGCTTTGGTAAGCACCACCACCGGCTCGGCATCGCAGTCGAGCGCCAACACCAGCGAGCGCGCTACGCGGTCGAGCAGCACCTCACCGGCACCGAGCGCCTGCACGATTAGCACGCTATCCACGTTGGAGCAGAGCACCTGACGCTCTCCGCGGGCACGGCCGCGCCAACGCTCAAAGCTCGTACGGCGCGGCAGAACGCACTCAATCACGCCCATATCGTGCCCGGGAGCGCGGCGCACCGCCACACGGTCGCCCACGGCGGGCAGCAGCACCTCGTCCTCGCCGCGCGACTTGGCAAACCCCACGGCATGCTCGGCACGAAAGGTATCGTCGGCCGTCACCACCAGCGGAAACCCGCGATCTAAGCGCACCACGGCGCCAAGCTGCATCTGCTCGGGCTCCTCAGCATGTGCGCAGAAATCATCAAAGGCAGTCTGCTGGGTTTCATCGACTGGCAGGTCATCAAACGCCGGAACGTCCTGCAGCGCGTCAAGCCCCGGCACGCTTGCCAGCAGCTCCTCGGCAGATACGGGAGCCTCGGTCGCGAGCTTCCGACGACGATCACGCTTAGCCCGCGCCCCCGTCGTCTTTTTCTTCGCCTTAGCCTTAGCCTTGCCCACAAGCGCCTCCCAGCACCATAAATCACAACTGAGCAGGTATTTTAAATCAAAAAGAGCTGGCCGGGCAAAGCCCTAAATCAGAACCACCCTTAAAAAGGGTGGTTTGCTCTTAGGGTATAACCCACGGG
>JAUUSS010000172.1 GCA_030841765.1 Collinsella aerofaciens
CAACCTTGCCAAGGTTGGGGTCGCGGGTTCGAGCCCCGTTGTCCGCTCCAAACGCAACAGCCCGGCTACTACGGTAGCCGGGCTTTTTTGTATCCATCGCATGGGCTCGAACCCGAGAGGGAGCGAGCGTTAAGCAAACGCGGAGCGTTTGTAGCGAGCTGGCGAGGTCGCCGGCAGGCGGCCGAAGCCGGTGCGGATCCGCGAAGCGGATACGCGGACGCCCCGTTGTCCGCTCCAACTATCTTACGCGGTTCTAACGAACCGCGTTTTTTGTTGACGCTGCGCGAGCCCCGGGCACCCCATCTTGCCCCTCAATCGTCGGTCGCGTACATAAAGTACGCTTCCCTCCTCTTTCGCGGCAACCTGGGGCACCCGGAGCCCGCTCGCTGTCGTGGCCGGGAAAGTGGGTCTTCCGTTCTTTTCACTAATCGGTCGATTCGTCCCAGGAGGCTTGAACCCGAGAGGGGGCGATCGTTTTGGGGCGTGGCTGTGGCGTTGTTTGTCGCGAATGTCCGCTTTGGGCGTATCATCGTGGGCATCTCGCATAACCTCGTTGCAAGGGAGATACGCCCCATGGCTACAGAAAAGTCTTCTTCGCGCTCATGGATGTCCGATGCCGCGATCTATCAGATCTACCCGCGCTCGTTTAAGGATTCGACTGGTTCGGGTCTGGGCGATATCGCGGGCATTACCCAGCAGATGGACTATCTTGAGCGACTGGGTATCGAGGCCATCTGGCTGAGCCCGTTTTATCCATCGCCTCTTGTCGATGGCGGCTATGATGTGGCGGACTACTACGATGTCGACCCGCGTCTCGGCTCGCTTGACGACTTCGATGACATGATCGCTGCGGCTCACGCGCGCGGCATCAAGGTCATCGTCGACATCGTGCCCAACCATTCATCCAACCAGCACCCCTGGTTCAAAGCCGCTCTTGCCGCCGGCCCCGGATCGCCCGAGCGCGCCCGTTATATCTTCCGCGATGGTCGCGGCGAGCATGGCGAGCTGCCTCCCACCAATTGGAATGCCAACTTTGGTGGCCCCGCATGGACGCGTGTTGCGGACGGTCAGTGGTATCTGCACATGTTTACGCCCGAGCAACCGGACTTTGACTGGTCATGCCCCGAGGTTCATGCGCTCTTTTGCGACGTCCTGGCGTTTTGGAGCGATCGAGGCGTCGACGGCTTTCGCATTGATGTGGCGCAGGGTCTCGCCAAGGATCTCGACCGCGATGACCTCGACCGGTGGCATCTCGCCGAGGGCGATGACATGGTTGACGACGGCACCCATCCGCTGTGGGACCGCAATGAGGTCCACGAGATCTATCGCGAGTGGCGCCGCGTGTTCGACCGCTATAATCCGCCGCGCAGTGCCGTTGCCGAGGCGTGGGTGCTGCCCGAGCGCCAGTATCTCTATGCGCGTCCCAGCGAGCTTGGCCAGACATTCAACTTTGAGTTTGCCAAGGCCACTTGGACCTATGATGACATGCACACTGCAATCGAGAAGGGCTTGAAGGCAGCCGTCGAATCCGATTCCGCCTCGACCTGGGTACTCTCCAACCACGACGTGCCGCGCGTGGCGACACGCTATGCCCTGCCGCAAATCAAGGCGACGCGCTACCACCAGATTACGCTCGACTGGCTCTTACGCGACGGGTTGTCTTATGACGAGGACCGTGAACTCGGCGAGCGCCGCGCGCGGGCGGCCCTTTTGCTTGAACTGGCGCTTCCGGGCTCGGCATACGTGTATCAGGGTGAGGAGCTCGGCCTTTTTGAGGTGGCTGACATCCCGTGGGCTGCACTCGAAGATCCTACTGCGACCAATACGCGCGGACCGAAGCGTGAGAAGGGGCGCGACGGCTGCCGTGTGCCCCTGCCGTGGGTGGCGGCGGACGATCCCGCGCAGGGCGGATCGTTTGGGTTTTCGCCGGCGGACGCCGATGCGGCGCCCCATCTGCCGCAACCTGCATGGTTTTCCGATTACGCTGCCGATAGGGAAGAAGCGGACCCGACATCGATGCTTGCGCTCTATCGTGACGCCCTCTGGCTTCGGCGCAAGCTGCGCGGTTGCGCCAACGATTTTGCATGGCTCGATCTTGACGGGCGCACCGGTCTTGCGGATGGTGCCGAGGGCGCCGTCATCGCCTATCGCCGCGACAACGGCTGGGCGTGTGTGACGAACTTCGGCGCAGCAGCCGTGGAGCTGCCGGCGGGCAGGGTCCTGCTCACCTCATCACCGCTTGCAGACGGCAGGCTCGCGCAGGACAGCTCTGCCTGGATCATGCTCGGTGAGATGTAGGGGTCTCTTGCGGCGAGATTGCGTTTGCCCGCGCCTTCCGTGGTGGCTGATGTCTTCGCGAGGTTCGCGAGGGCGTTGCAAAACTTTTTAAAAAAGTTCTTGCATAGGATGCGGGCATCACGTAAGATTAATCCTCGTAAGCGGACATGGCTCAGTTGGTAGAGCACAACCTTGCCAAGGTTGGGGTCGCGGG
>JAUUSS010000043.1 GCA_030841765.1 Collinsella aerofaciens
CCTGAGCGGACGCCCACCGGGAAAACTCAGCAGCGTCTTGCGCCCCATAATGACCGGGCAACCTTTGGTGCACGCCACAAAATGGCGCATGTCGGCGCGATTGGACACCACCATGTCGCCCTCGCACCCAATACCCCAGTCATCGCACACGGCGACAATGGCAGAAAGCTTACACGTCATGCGCGTCACCTACACCGCGATGGGGATGTTCTTGACCTGCGGGCCGTGCTCATAGCCCTCGACGATCAGGTCATCGGTCGTAAACGAGTAGAAATCATGCACATCGGGGTTGAGCGTTACCTTGGGCGCGGCAAACTGCGGACGCTCGATAAGTTCGCGGATGATATCGACATGACGGTCGTAAATGTGGGCATCGGCAATCACGTGCAGCAGCTCGCCAGCGATCATATCGACCGACTGCGCAACCATCATCAGCAAAATGGCGTACTGGCACACATTCCAGTTGTTCGCGGCCAAAATATCCTGGCTACGCTGGTTGAGAATCATGTTGAGCGTCGGTTTGTCATCCTGTGGGCGCTGGGTGACGTTATACGTCACGCTATAGGCGCACGGGTACAGGTGCATCTCGGACAGATCGCTAAACACATAGGTGTTCGTCATAATGCGGCGACTGTACGGCGTGTGCTTAAGGTCGTACAGCACGCGGTCCATCTGATCGAAGTCGCCCTCGGCATAGTGGCTCTTCTGGCCAATCTGATAGCCGTAGGCCTTGCCGATAGAACCGGTCTCGTCAGCCCATTCATCCCAGATATGGCTGTTGAGGTCATGCACGTTATTGGACTTCTTCTGATAAATCCACAGAATCTCGTCCATGGCAGACTTAAGCGCCGTACGACGCAGGGTGAGCGCGGGGAACTCCTCGCGCAGGTCGTAGCGCGCCGTGACGCCGAAGTTTTTAATGGTATAGGCAGGGGTGCCGTCCTCCCACACCGGGCGGACCTTTTGGCCCTCGGTGGTGGTGCCATGGTCCAGAATATCGCGGCACATGGTTACAAACTGTTGATCAGCTTTGCTCATTGACCCTCCTGTCAGTCGCCTATAAGCGAGATTTATTGTAGCACAGGCGCGCGAGTGTCGAATTGGACACTTAGTCCGGCACACGCAATGCACGGCAGCGCGGCTCCGCATGCGGCAACGAGGCATCTTAGCCTTTTTCTGACATATGACAGAAATGCCTTGCGCCCAACGACTAACGCGTTATCCTATTGTTGACATATGTCAGATAAGGAGTGTGCATGGCAGGAAGACGCGAAAAACTGCGCCGCGTCGGGATCATCCCCGAATACCGCGGCTTTACCCCCGATGGCCTGGCCAGCGGTGATGCCATCGACATGACCGTCGACGAGCTTGAGGTGCTGCGCCTGTGCGACCTGGAAGGTCTCAACCAAGAGGCGGTCGCCCAGCAGATGGGCATCGCCCGCGCAACGGTGGCGGCCATTTGCAGCCGCGCGCATCGCAAGGTGGCCGAAGCGCTGGTCAACGGACGAGCGCTCGTCATCGCGGGCGGCAATATCGCGTACTCCCCCATCGCCACGACGACGGCCGCATGGCCAGCAAAGGAGGTCGGCACCATGAGGGTGGCAACGACGTACGACAACGGCAACATCTTTATGCACTTTGGCCGCAGCGAGCAGTTCAAGATCTACGACATCCAGGATGGCAAGGTGCTCAACGAGCAGGTCGTAGGCACCGGTGGCACCGGCCACGGCGCCTTGGCGAGCCTGCTTGCCAACGGTGGCGTTGACACGCTCATTTGCGGCGGTATCGGCGGCGGCGCTATCAACGCGCTTGCCCAAGCCGGCATCACGGTCTATGCGGGCGCCCAGGGCAGCTGCGATGCCTGCGTCGAGGCCCTCATTGCCGGCACGCTCGCACAGAACGACGAGGCCACCTGCGACTGCCATGGCCATGACCACGAGCACGCCCATGAGCACGGCGAATCCTGTGGTTGCCACGGCCATCACGAGCACGAGGGCCACGAGGGCTGCGGCTGCCACTAACGGCAAGCATCTCAACGTCAACACGCTTCCGCGCGTGCGACAACCTGCGAACGAATGGCGAAGGCCGCCTGGAATACGATCCAGGCGGCCTTCGCCATACACGACTCAACCAGTCGTTATTTCTTATTGCGCATCTGCGCTTCCATCTGGCGCAGCAGGTCCATATCGGACTTGGGGCCGCCCGTACCCAGGCCGCCCATGCCGCCCAGACCCATAGCGTCCAGGCCAGGGATATTGGGCATGCGCATCTTCTTGCCCTTCTTGCCCTTTTTGCCCTTCTTGCCGCCGGCCTGAGCCTGATTGGCCATCGTGCGCATGCGGCCCATCATCTTGTTCATCTCGCCCCACTGCTTCATAAGGCTATTGACCTCGGTGGGAGTCACGCCGGCGCCCTTGGCAATGCGGGCACGGCGCTGGCCGTTAATGATGGAAGGACGCAGACGCTCCTCCTTGGTCATCGACATGATGATGGCCTCGTTCTTGTCGAAGATGCCCTCGTCCAGGTTGCCGCCCATCTGGTTGAGCGCACGCTGGCCGCCGGGGAGCATGCCCAGGATGCCCTTCATGCCGCCCATCTTCTTGACGGCCTTCATCTGGTCGAGCATGTCATTCATGGTGAAGCCCTCGCGCAGCATGCGCTCGGCGGCCTCGAGCTGCTCGGCATCGGCGGCCTCCTGGGCCTTCTCGATAATTCCGACAACGTCGCCCATACCCAGAATGCGCTTGGCCATACGATCGGGGTAGAACGGCTCAAGCGAATCGGGTTTCTCGCCCATGCTCACGAACTTGATGGGCTTGCCGGTCACCTGGCGCACGGAAAGCGCGCCGCCGCCACGAGCGTCGCCATCGAGCTTGGAGATGATCACGCCGTCAAAGTCGGTGCGCTCGGCGAAGGTCGAGACGACGTTGACGATATCCTGGCCGGTCATGGCATCGACGACCATCAGCACCTGATCGGGCTTGACAGCCTTCTTGATATCCACGGCCTCCTGCATCATCTGCTCGTCGATCTGCAGACGACCGGCGGTATCGACGATGACCACATCGCGCAGGTGGTCGACGGCCTCCTGGATGGCACCCTTGGCAATGTCGACCGGGTGCGCGCCGTCACCGCGGAAGACTGGCACGCCGATCTCGCCACCGAGCGTGGCCAGCTGGTCGGCAGCGGCGGGACGGTAGACGTCGCACGCGGCGAGCAACGGCGAGCGACCCTGCTTCTTGAGCAGGTAGGCCAGCTTTACGGCAGCCGTGGTCTTACCGGAGCCCTGCAGGCCCACGAGCATGATGACATTGGGAATACGGTTGCTAAAGACGAGCTTGCTCTCGGTGGAGCCGAGCATCTCGGTAAGCTCGTCGAGCACGATCTTGACGACGTTTTGCGCCGGAGAGAGCGACTCCATGACCTCTGCGGTCATGCAGCGCTCCTTAGTCTTGGCGACGAACTCCTTGACGACCTTAAAGTTAACGTCGGCCTCGAGCAGCGCCATGCGAATATCGCGCATGGCCGAAGTAATATCGGCCTCGGTCAGCTTGCCCTTGCCGCGCAGGCGGTCAAATGTGTCGTTGAGGCGATCGCTCAGGGAATCAAACACTAGTCACTCCTTAATTGGACTCGCCCACCAGGGCGCGGCAGAAATCTTTGGCATTGAACTCCTGCAGGTCATCGACCTGCTCGCCCACGCCGATGCGCAGGATCGGGAGCTTGAGCTTCTCGGCCACGGCCATGGCGATGCCGCCCTTAGCCGTGCCGTCGAGCTTAGTCATGATAATACCGTCCAGGCCCAGCGCCTCGTTAAACTCGAGCGCCTGGTTCAGACCGTTTTGGCCCGTCGCGGCGTCGATCACAAGCACGACCGAAACCGGCATGGGACCGGCGGCCATATTGGCGGCGCGCTTACGGGTCACATTGACCACCTTGGCAAGCTCGCGCATGAGCTCAGGGCTCGTGTGTAGACGGCCGGCGGTATCGATAAGCACCAGGTCGCTGCCGCGCTTGTCGGCCTCGTCGAGCACGTCGTAGCAAACACTTGCCGGGTCGGAGCCGCGGTCGCGCTTGATGACGGGGACGCCAGCGCGCTGGCCCCACACATCAAGCTGCTCGATGGCGGCGGCGCGGAAGGTGTCGGCCGAACCGATCACCACGTTCTTGCCGCGGGCAGCCATGGCGCTCGCGATCTTACCGACCGTCGTGGTCTTGCCGGCACCGTTAATGCCCACAAACAGCACGCAGCTCGGCGTATCGGAGAACGGATCTCGCTCGATGGGCACAAAGTGCTGCTCAAGCTGCTCGGCCAGGGCGCGGCGAAGCTGCGGAGCGGTCTTGAGGTTCTTCTTGGCCGCGGCATCGCGCAGGTCATCGGAGACCTTGATAGCGACCTCGGCGCCCATGTCACCCATTACGAGGGTGTCCTCCAGGTCCTCCCAAAAATCCTCGTCGACCTCACCGCCAAAGTAGAAGACCTCGTTGAGGGCCTCGCGGCTGCGCTCAAGTCCGCGCGAGAGAGCATCGAAGAATCCCATTATGCATTCACGACCTTTCCGGTTTCGCGATCGAGTTTTTGCGAGACGACGCGACTGACGCCGTCGGCTTGCATCGAGACGCCATAGAGGACGTCAGCGTCCTCCATAGTACGGCGCTGATGCGAGATAACCAAGAGCTGCGTATCGGAACGCAGCACATCGAGGGCTCCGATGAGCTTGGACAGGTTAGCGTCATCAAGCGCCGCCTCGACCTCGTCCAGCACATAGAACGGAACCGTACGTGTGCGGTACACGGCAAAAAGCAGGGCGAGCGCCGTCAGACTCTTCTCGCCGCCCGACATGAGCATCATCTTGGTGATGCGCTTGCCGCGCGGCTGCGCCACGACCTCGATACCCGTCTCGGCAGGATGCTCGGGATCGGTCATCTCCAGATGAGCCTGGCCGCCCGGGAAGAGCATAGCGAAGATCTCGCGGAAGTTCGCGTCGACCTTCTCAAACGTCACCAGGAAGGCCTTCCGCATCTTGCGATCAATGGCCACCGTGATCTTGGTGAGCGCCTTGCGCGCGCTCTCCAGATCGGCCAGCTGTTCCTCGATGTAGTCGGCGCGGCGCTTGAGCTGCTCGTACTCCTCCATGGCAACTTGGTTAACGGGACCAAGGTTGTTGATCTGGCGCACAAGCTGGTTGAGTTCGCGCTCGGCGGCATCGCGGTCCGTGGGCACCGGAAGCATGAGCGCTTCCTCGAGCACCGTCGTGCCATCGGCGGTAATGGCCTTGATGGCAGCCTCGACCTGCACCTCGAGCTTGCCACGCGCGACCTTGAACTCGTTTTGCGCGGCGGAGGCGGTATCGACTCGCTCCTTAGCGCGGGCAACCTCTGCCTTGGCATCCTCGATGGTCTTCTTGAGCGAAGCGGAGTCCGCCTCCTCCAGAGAGGCCTGGTCACGCAGGCGCGCTGCCCAATCCGACGCGCGTTCCAACAGGGCAGAATAGCGTTCGTGCATGGGGTCGACGCGCAGGCGCAGCAGCTCGAGCGAGCGCGAAGCCTGGCGTGTTCCGCGGATACGACGGTCGATGCCCTCAAGACGATGCTCAAGGTCGGGCACGCGGCCCTTCAGCGAACGCAGGCGCTCGCTCGTCTGGGCCAGGCGCACCTTGGCATCGGCGAGCTTACCGGCGGCCTCGGAATCGTCACGGCGAACGCGATCGAGCTCATCGTTGGCCTCGGCAATCTGGAGACCCAGGTCGCTTGCCTGTGCACGCGCCTCGTCACGCGAACGGGTGAGCTCGTCAACGCGCGGGCGCGCGGCACGAACGGCCTCGGCAGCCTGCTCGCGGCGCTTGGAGATGCGCACGCGCTCGACCTCGGCATTGTTGGCGCTTTGCTCCAAGCGGCCGATCTCGGAGAGCAGCGAGCGGCGCTCGCCCTCAAGACGGGCGATCTCACCGGCGGCATCGCCCTCGGCGGCACGGGCCTCCTCGACGGCAACGTTGGCCTCGACGACTTGGTCCGAAGCATGCTCAAAGATGGCAGCCAGATCGGGTTCCAGGCCCTCGAGCTCACGGATGCGGCGCTTGCGCTCCAAGGCACCCAAAGCCTCGCCGGCATCAAGCCCCACGCGCACCAGGCCGCCGCAGGCGACGCGGGCGCCATCGGGGGTCACGTAAGTCACGCCTTCAACGACCGGCGCCGACAGCGCGGCAGCAAGATCGTCAACGACGTAATAGCCGCCGAGCAGCGCCTCGACGACGGGACCGTAGCCTGCGCGCACGGACAGACGATCAACCAGACGGGTACCGGAGGCGCCCTCAGCGGCGGTAGAGCCGCTCACGCCGCGCGCCACCAGCAGTGCCTCGCCCGAGGCCTTCTTTTGGTCCAGAGCCGCACGACCGGCACGCTCAAGCGTGGCGGCGTCATCAAACAGCAGCGCATCGATATCGCCGGCGAGCAATTGCTCAACCAGGCCCTCAAGCTCGCGCGGGGCCTCCAGCACGTCGCCCAGACGACCCAAGACATCGTCGCCCAGCGCACCCACCAGACGGCTCACGAGCGGCGAGCTGTCGGCCATGCGGGCATCGAGTTTCTTTTGGCTGGCAAGCTCCGAGCGCACCTCGGATAACTTGTTGCGTGCCTCGCTCTCACGGGCACGCAGGTCCTTCAGGGCCGCGCGTGCCGTCTCGGTGGCCTCACGCGCATCGACCTGAGCCTGGCGCGCTTCCTCAAGAGCGCCCTCAAGCTCCTCGGCGCGGTCGCGACGGCTCTCAAGCGAGGCCATGACCTCCTCAAGCTGCTCGTCGATCTGCTCCAGGCGCGAGGCATACATGTTGTCCTCGACCTCGGCATTGCTCAGCGAGTCCTTCACCTTGGCGAGCTCGAGCGCGGCGTTATCGGCCACACGCTGCACATCGCGCTGCTCACGCGTGAACTGCGAAATCTGATTGTCGAGCGCAACGCGACGCTCGTGGAGCTCAGCGGCGGCAGGACCAGCGGCGTCAACATCCTCCTGGGCCTGCATATGCGCACCGGTCACTTCCTCAAGCTGCGCACGCGCGTCCTCGAGCTCCTCGACCACGCGACGACGCTGATGCTCGGAACTCGAAATCTGTCCGCGCATGTCAGACAGGCGCGACACCATGTTGTGGCCCTTTTCCTCGAGCAGGCGCATGTCGGAGTTAATGCGGCCGACCACATCTTGCATATGACGGCGCTGCTCGCCTAGGTCGCCCACAAACAGGCCCTTTTCCTCGAGCATGACCTGAAGCTTCTCGAGCTCGCGCTCCTTTTCGCCCATGCGGTACTGCGCAAGCTCCAGCTCGGCGGCACCTTCCTTGGAGCGGCTCTCCAGGTCGTTCCACTGCGACTGCAGCGAACGCAGCTCGTCGACAGCCAGCATCTGCGTAAGCTCGTTCGCACGCGAGGACAGCTCTTTGTACTTGCGCGCGCGATCGACCTGACGCTCCAACGGCCGCAGCTGACGGGCGATTTCCTTATTGATGTCGCGGGCACGCGTCAGGTGCTCGTCCATCGACTTAATCTTTTTGAGCGCACGCTCCTTGCGCCGCTTGTGCTTGGAGATACCGGCGGCTTCCTCGATGAGGGCACGGCGCTCCTCGGGGCGGCTCTGCAAAATGGCGTCGAGCTTGCCCTGGCTAATAATGGAATGCGTATCCTTGCCCAAGCCCGAATCGTGCAGGATGTCCTGAATGTCCATCAGGCGGCACGGACTCGAGTTGATGAGGTACTCGCTTTCGCCCGAGCGATACATGCGACGGGTAATGGCGACCTCGTCAAAATCGACAGGCAGCATATGGTCCGAGTTATCGAGCACCAGCGTGACCTCGGCGACACCCACCGGCTTGCGCGCTGACGAGCCCGAGAAGATGACATCCTCCATGGCCTGGCCGCGCAGCTGCTTGGCGCTCTGCTCGCCCAGGACCCACAGAATCGAGTCAGAGATGTTCGATTTTCCCGAGCCGTTGGGACCGACGATGACGGTCAGACCCGGCTCAAACGTCATATGGGCGCGGTCGGCAAACGACTTGAACCCTTTGAGCGTGAGGGACTTGAGATACACGGTTCCTCGCTTAAACAGGCTTCTTGTTGAGAATCACGCCGTTGGTGGTGTAGCCCATGCGGTCAAGCGCCTCGAGAGCAGCGGCTCCCTCGGCTTCTTTCTTTGAGGAGCCGGAGCCGCGACCCTGACGGATGCCATCGATCAAAACCACGGCGGTAAAGGTGGGCGCATGCGCCGGGCCCTCGGAGCCAACGAGCTTGTACGCCGGGGGCTCGTGACCGTCGGCTTGCACACACTCCTGCAAAAACGACTTGGGGTTCGCAGGATGCTCGGCACGCTCGGAAGCCAAATGCGGCTTAAGCGTACGGTGAATGAACTCCGCCGCGGCATCCCAGCCGGCATCCAGGTACAGCGCTCCCACGAGCGACTCGTAGACGTTCTCGAGGGCCGAATGCAGGCCGCGCGCACCGGTACCGGTCTCGGAGGCACCAAAGATGATGATGTCGTCGATGCCCAGCTCGTGAGAAACCTCGGACAGCGTAGCACCCGAGACAAGCGACACCTTCAGGCGCGTGAGCTTGCCCTCGTCAAACTCCGGATAGGACTCAAACAGGGAGCGTGCGACCACAGCGCCCAAAATGGAATCGCCCAAGAACTCAAGGCGCTCATAGCTGGCAGAAACCGGCTGGCCCTCGACTGCCGAGGGATGCGTGAGTGCCGCGCGCAGCAGCACCTTATTATTGAACTCATGGCCCAGGATTTCCTGGGCGCGCGTAAGTCGGTCGGATAAAGCCAAGACTTAGGCCTCCTTGGCAGCTTCGATAGCGTCGACGGCGTCGGCGACAGAGTTGAGCGAGAGCAGGGTCTCGTCATCGATCTCGAGGTTGAACTCGTCCTCGATAGCCGTAACCAGCTGCAGGCGCTCGAGCGAGTTGGCATCGAGGTCGTCAAAGGTGGTCTCCTCGCTAATTTCGGCAACATCGACGCCCAGAACGTCAGCAGCGACCTCGGCGATCTTGTCGAAGATTTCGGAGCGGTCCATAGCGCTTCCTCTCATAGTGCATGAATACCAAAAGAACGGTACCGCCCGGGCGGTACCAAGACACGGTTCTGATTCTACCCCACGGCGTGCACCGCGAAGCACATAACAGCGCTCTAACTCGCTCTTATAAAACGATACCATCCATAGAGTTGGCGACGTTCTCGACCAGTCCGGCGCGCACGGCTTCGGCCGCCGCGAGCGTACCGTTTTTAACAGCCTCGACCGAGGTGGCGCCATGACCGATCAGGACCACGCCGCGCAGGCCCAGAAGAATCGCGCCGCCCTTGGCGTCGCCAGAGAGCTTGGCCTTAATCTCGCGCATCTGCTTTTTAATGAGCAGCGCGGCGATCTTGGTGCCGAGCGATGACATAAAGACACCCTTGAGCTCCTGTAGCAAAAACTTGGCAGCACCCTCGGTGGCCTTAAGGGCAATGTTTCCCGACATGCCATCGGCAACAACGACATCGAAGTTACCCGAAGTAATATCGGTGCCTTCGCAGTTACCAACAAAGCCGGGAACGGCGGCTTTCATGGCCGGGAAGCAGGCCTTGGTAAAGTTGGAGCCCTTCTCGTCCTCGGTGCCGTTGGCAAGCAGGCCCACGCGGGGATGCTCGATGCCCAGGACGACGCGGGCATAAGCACTACCCATCTGGGCAAAACGTACCATGTCATCGACCTCGACATCGGGGTTGGCGCCCATATCGCACAGCACCGTCAGACCGCCGGCGCGATTGGGTAGCGCATTGGTCAGACAGGGGCGCACCGGCTGCTTCTTGCCTTCGGCCTGAAACCTAAACGGCGTCACGTAGGCGGTGGCAGCGGCGGTCATGGCGCCGGTGGAGCCGGCAGAGAAAAACGCGTCCGCATTACCCTTCTTGATGGCACGACACGACAGCACGATCGACGACTTGCGTTTAGTCATCACGGCGCGAATGGGATCGTCATCCATGGCGATAACGTCAGGTGCCTCAAGGGCCTCAACACGTGCATGGGAAGCGGCAAAAGGGTTGACGATTTCGGCGGGGCCAGCTGCCAAGACCTCGATATCGGGATCGGCGGCAAGCGCAGCCTCGATACCATCGAGAACAACCTGAGGTTTCTCGTCTCCGCCCACAACGTCTACACAAACGCGAACGTTACTCATAAACATGCTCCTTATACAAAAATGGCCGACTCATTGAGCCGGCCATTGTGGTTCCATTTGGAACGGCATCGCATCCAGAGTATACCGTTACTCGGTAACGATAACCTCGCGGTCCTTGTAGAAACCGCAGCTGGGGCACACGTGGTGCGGAAGCTTAACAGCGCCGCAACGGGGGCACGTGGACTGAGCCGCAGCCGAGATCTTCATGTTGGCGGAACGACGGGTGTGAGTGCGGATACGACCCTGCTTTTGTTTAGGTACGGGCATAGTGACCTTCCTTATGAACTATCCAGTGTGGCGATTACGCGCAAGTAGCGATACTACCACAGTTTTACTCGTCAAGCTTGAGATTCTTCAATGCTGCAAATGGATTTTCCGTGGCCTCGGCCCATTCGGCCTCGGCTTGGGCAGCACAATCACATTGCTCGACGTTGAGATTGCAACCGCAAGTGGGGCACAGACCGCGGCAATCGGGCTTGCAGAGCACCACGAACGGCGTGTCCATGACGACGGCGTCGTTGATGGGCTCACCCAGATCGACGATGCGGTCCTCACCCAGGAGCTCGTAGCCGTCCTCGTAGGCCTCGGGATCCTCGGGCTCCTCAAAGAGGTAGAACTCCTCAATCTCGCCAGCGATATCAAACGAGGCGGGCTCCAGGCAACGGTCGCACTCGCCGGTGGCATGCGCGCGAACCATACCCGTGAGCAAGACACCGGTACCGGCATTGGTAAAGACAACGTCGTAGTCAATACCGTCCTGTAGCTGGTACTCCTTCTCGCCCACCGTGTACGTGGCGACATCGACCTTACCGGTCAGCGGATACGAATCTCCAGGAAACTCGAGCTGCTCGGAAAGATCGACGGTAACGCTCGGGAACTCAGCCATTACCACTGACCATTCTGTTGGGCGGCACCCTCGTTGAGCTGCTGACGGCAACGGGTAACGGTGCCGGTCAGGCTCTTAAGGTTCTCCTCCAGGTGCGTAAAGACCTGCTCTGCGTAGTCCTCGGCGGCATAACGCGTCTCGCGCTCGTACTGCTGGGCACGATCGCGGATGTCGTCGGCCTGCTGCTGTGCCAAGCGAACGATCTCCTGCTCACCGGCAATGGTGAGGGCCTGCTGCTGAGCGTCAGCGATGATGGAATCGGCCTGAGCGGCGGCGGAAGCCATAAGCTCCTCGCGCTCCTTAAGGATACGGCGGGACTTCTGCCACTCCTCGGGATAGCTCATGCGGATCTCGTCGAGGATGTTGAAGAACACGTCGGCGTCGATGACCTTGAACTGAGCGTTCTTGCCGAAAGGCGGCTTGGCTTCCTCGATCAGCCCTTCGAGCTCATCGACCAAGCTGACGATCCTATCGCCAGGAAAATTCTCGCCCGGCATCCGGTCTCCTTTCATAGGTAACATATCATCGTGCTAGTTTACCACATGCCACCAGGCAATAAGAAACGTCACGAAAAGCGATGTTTGAGCGCTTCGACCACGTTGGACGGGACAAACGTCGATACGTCACTGCCGAGCGAGGCGATCTGGCGAACGACCGAGCTCGAGATATAGCCGTACTGCGGCGCACTCATGACAAAGATGGACTCCAGCTCACTATCCAGGCGATAGTTAAGGTCGGCCTGCTGCAGCTCATACTCAAAGTCGGTCATGGCGCGCAGACCCTTGACCACGGCCCCCGCCCCCTGCTCACGAGCGAAGTCGACCAAGAGGCCGGTAAAGGGCAGGACCTCGACGCCGTCGATATCACCGAGCGCCTCGCGGGCCAGCGCCACGCGCTCATCGAGCGTAAACGTGGTGCCCACACCGTTTTTACCCTGCGACTCGGCAACAGCGACGATCACGCTGGGAAAGATGCGTCGGGCGCGGCGGATCACATCGATATGGCCAAACGTGATGGGATCAAAGGTGCCCGGGACGATCACGCGGTTGATGGTGTCATTCATGGGCGTCCTCCTGAAACGTCGTGGCATCGTTGTTATCAGCATCGGTGACGGCACTATCGCCCTCACCGTCGTCATCGCCGACCCAACGAAGCAGGTCGACCGAGGTAATGCCGTAGCGCTTCTCACGTACAGTCTCAAAGCCTACCGGATGCGCGCCCGCATCGGCGGCGGCATGCTCAAACAGGGCAAAAGCGCCAGGTGCAAGCAGACCCTGCTGAGCCAGGTTCTGCAGCAGTTCCTCGACCGGCTCGGCACCAAAAGCATAGGGCGGGTCGAGCAGGACCAGATCAAAGGGGCCGCCCGGTACACGACCGCGCGAGGCACTCGCCAGCATGTCGCCCGTGACCACGCGCCAACGCGCACGGTCACGGCAGAGCGACTCGATATTCTTGGTAATGAGCCGCGCGGCGTTGCGATCGATCTCAAACGTCGTGAGCGAGCGGGCCCCACGAGAGAGCATCTCTAACCCTAAGGCACCGGAGCCGCCAAAGGCGTCCAGCACACGGACCTCGTCCAGATCGAAATCGAATGCCGACATGACCATAGATGCGCACGCCTCGCGCACGCGATCAGTCGTGGGGCGGGTGACATCGCGACCACGGGGCTCCTCGATCTTACGACCGCGCCATTCGCCGCCGATGATTCTCATCCTCCGCTGACCTCCTTAAAAATGTGTCGATATCGCATGACGACCGCATCGCGCAGGGGGCGCGTCGCCACGGAGTCAAGGGTGCAAGCATACCGCAAGAGCTCGACCGCGTCCAAATGGGCCCACTCGATCAGTTCCTCGTCGGCATCCAGGTCGACAAAGCGCAGAGTCACACCGCCATGCTGACGGTAGCCCAGGATTTCGCCCTCGTGACGCAGACGCAGGTCCATCTGGGCGAGCGTAAAGCCATCCGCGGTTTTTTCGAGCGATTGCAGGCGATCTTGTGCTGCCGACGCGCCGCCGTTGCCCTTAGAGTGCGTCATGACCAGGCACGTGCCCGACACACTGCCACGGCCCACGCGGCCGCGCAGCTGGTGCAGGGCAGCCAATCCAAAGCGCTCGCCGTTCTCGATGACCATGACGGTGGCGTTAGGCACGTCGACGCCCACCTCGACCACCGTAGTCGAGACGAGCACGTCAATCTCGCCACGCTTGAAGGCATCGATAACCTGGTCCTTCTCCCCCGCCGGCATGCGGCCGTGAAGGCGCTCGATGACAAGACCCGGCAACGCCAGACGCAGGCGATCGAGCTCGGTTGCCGTATCGTGCAGCGGCACGGGGACCGTCACGCGGCCCTCGTCGTCGCGGGCGATACCAGGTACGTCTTCCAGCTCATCGGCCGAATCACTCGGCTCCACAAGTGGGCAAATCACGTAGGCCTGCTGGCCCTTTGCATGCGCCTCGCGGATGGCGCCATAGGCGAGGTCGCGGCTCGACTCGGTGAGCACGCGTGTCGTCACGCCAGCGCCAGGGACGGGCCGATGGCGGATGATACTCGTGTCCAGATCGCCGTAGACCGAAAGCGCCAGCGTACGCGGGATTGGCGTTGCCGTCATAACGAGCAGATCGGCACCGGGGCCCTTCGCGCGTAGGGCGTTACGTTGGCCGACGCCAAACCGGTGCTGCTCGTCGATGACGACAAGCGACAGATGCTTGAACGCAACGTCATCCGAAAGCACCGCATGGGTGCCAAAGAGCACGTCAAGCTCGCCCGATTCCAGCTGTACATGGATGCGCTCGCGCTCTGCGGCCGGCGTGGCACCCGTCAGAAGCGCCCAGGACATGCCGGCCTGAGAGAGCAGAGGGCCGGTCTTATCGGCATATTGGCGCGCCAGCACGCCCGTGGGCGCCATAACACAGGCCTGCGTGCCGCTATCGGCAGCCACAGCCAGCGCGCAGGCGGCAACGGCGGTCTTACCGGTACCGACATCGCCCAGCAGCAGGCGGTTCATCACACGCCCGCCATCGCACATATCGCGCAGGATATCTTGGAACGCGACCTCCTGCTCGTCGCTCAGCGAAAACGGCAGGGCTTGCTTGAGTGCGGCCAGGTGCTCGCCCGCGGTGTGGGCATAGGGCACCACATCGACTAGGCCGCCATCGTTGCGCAGGCGAAGCGCCAGCTGCAGGTACAGGCACTCCTCATAGGCCAAACGGCGGCGCGCAATGTCGCGCTCGGCCATACTCGAGGGAAAGTGAATCGAACGAAGCGCACGGGCACTGCTCATGAGCTTGCGCTTTGCGCGCAGTGGTGCCGGGATGGGATCGAAGGGATTGCCGACGAGCTCAAGAGCACCGCTCACGATGCGACGCATCCATGCCTGGCTCACGCCGTCACTTACGTAGTGGACCGGCAAAATGGTACCCGCAGCACGACCGTCCTCAAGCTTTTCAAAATGCGGCGAGGCCATCTGCTTAAAGCCGTAGGCAAACTCGACCTTGCCCATCACGGCCAGGCGGTCGCCCTGCTTAAGCTGCTGGGCAATCCAGGGCTGGCGGAAAAAGGCGACCTGCAGCACGCCCGTCTCGTCAACGAGTGAGACCTCGGTCACATGCATGCGCGGACGCGGCTGTTTTTGGACGATACGGTCGACCGTGGCGATGATGGTGCACACAGTACCGATGGGCGCCATCTCGATAGACCAAGAACGGGTAAAGTCCAGGTATCGATGAGGGATATGGAGAAGGAGGTCCCCCACCGTCCGAATTCCCAGACGGCGAAGGGCCTCCTCACGTTTACCCGAAACATATTTGAGTCGCGCGATATCCTCGTCGAGCGCATTGCTCTGGGCAAAGCGCTCCGAGACGCGCGGCACGGAGCACAGCTCGGACATGGGCAGTTGCCTACTCGATCGAGAAGATCACGGGATAGAGCGGCTGCTCGCCACGATGGGCGTCAATCTCCAGATCGGGCTGAGCCTCCTCGATAGCGTCGACGATCTCCTGGAAGGCCTCATCGGACAGCTCCTCGCCGGCCAGAATCGTCAGCGCGTCGCCCTCCTCTTCCTCCTGCATGCGGTTGATGCAGTCGAGCGTGACCTGCTTCACGTCGGAACCGACCACGTCGATGGAGCCGGCGATGATACCCATGACGTCACCGGAGTGAATCGGAGAACCGTCAGAGGCACTGGAGTCGCGCACGGCGCGGGTGACCTCGCCATCGCGGACCTCGCTGATGGCGTCGACCATGGCGGCGACGGCATCCTCGAGCTCGGAATCGGGCAGGACCGCGAACAGCGCGGAGAAGGCCTGCGGGACGGTCTTGGTGGGAACGACGGCGACCTTCTTGTCGGTGCAGGCTGAAGCAGCAGCCTCAGCGGCCATGCGGATGTTGCCGTTGTTGGGCAGGATGATGACCGAGGTCGCGTTGACCTGGTCCACCGCGCCCAGCAGGTCGGCGGTCGAGGGATTCATAGTCTGGCCACCGGACACGATCACGTCGACGCCGAGGGACTTGAGGATGTCGGCCTCGCCGGAACCGGCGGCAACGGCGACAAAGCCCAGCGCCTTGGCGGGCTCGGCGGCCTTTTCCTGATCCTCGTGGATCTTGGCGGTACGGTCGTGGGCCTCCATCTCCATGTTGTGGATAAAGACCTCATAGATCTGACCGAGCTGCAGCATGTGCTCGAGCACCAGGTTGGGGGTGTTGGAGTGCACATGGATCTTGTAGTCGGGATAGGCGCCCACGAGCAGCTCACAGTCGCCCATGGAGCCTAGGAACTTAAGGCACTCGTCCTCGTCAAACGGGGCGTCAGCCTTAAAGAGGAACTCGTTGCAGTAGCGGAACTCCGAGCCCTCCCAGTCATCGTTAGCCTCGATCTCAACACGGCCAAGAGCGGCATCGCGGGCAGAGCCGGCGGAGTCAAACGTAGCGGAGAAATCCTCGACAACGGTGCTGCGACCAAGCGCGGCGGCAACAAAGTTCTCCAGGAAGATGGCAAAGCCGAAGGCGCCTGAGTCGACCACGCCGTTCTCTTTGAGGACGGGCAGCAAGTCGGGCGTGCGGGCGACGGACTGGTACGCCTCGACGACGATAGCATCAAGCGCATCCTCGGCCGAGAACTTCTTCTTCTCGCACTCATCGGCCTTGGTCGAGACATCGCGCAGGACCGTGAGGATCGTGCCCTCGATGGGCTTGCGGACAGCCTGGAAGGCAACCTTGACGGCACGACGGAAGGCGAAGGCAATGTTGGCGGACGTGATAGGCTCGTCGGCAGAGACAAGGCCCTCGGCCACGCCGCGAAGAATCTGCGAGGTAATAACGCCGGAGTTACCGCGAGCGCCCATGAGGGAGCCGTGGGTGATGGCGCCGGCGATGGCTTCCATGTCGGCGTCGGCAGGAAGGGCGGAGAGCTCCTTGGTCACCGAGGCGAGCGTGAGCGACATGTTGGTACCAGTGTCGCCGTCGGGTACGGGGAAGACGTTGAGCTTGTTGATCTCCTCGGCCTTGTCGGAAACGGCAGCCGCAGCGATCGGAAAACAGGTGCGAATGGTCTTTGCAATCATGGGTATTTGAATCTCCGTTTTCGGATGCTAGTTCAGACGGCTCTTGAGCGCGTCGATATGGATGCCGATCTTAAGGCTGGCGGGATCGATCTGGGCGATCTCCTGCAGGGTGAAGGCAACGGAGCTCGAAAGATTGTGGCAGACGGACTTCATGTTGACGCCGTTCTCGAGCACGACGTGAAGATCGACCGTAAGGCCGTTCTCGTCGGCGGAGACAAGCACGCCCTTGCGGAGGCGCTGACCGGCAAGCAGGCGCACGCTCTCGGCGCCCTGGAGCTGCTCAGCCATACCGACAACGCCATAGCACGTCATCGCGGCATAACCGGCAATATCGGCAATAACGTCGTTCGAGACGCTCAGGCTGCCGTTAATGGTCTCAGACACAAGAATCTCCTTTTCTTGGTGCTCGCGGCACCATGTCGTGGGAGCAATCATTACAATATTCTACAACGACCGCGCCATGTTGAGGTGGCGGGCCTCGGGATTACATCCTCGACACGAAATGTTGATACGGTAACGTTCGCGAACGGCGATCGCGGCATGAAAAAACCCGCCGCATACGCGACGGGTTTTACAACCTGGCTCCCCGGGTAGGACTCGAACCTACAACAGCGCGGTTAACAGCCGCGTGCTCTACCATTGAGCTACCGAGGAATTTAAAAGCCCAACGGAAAGGGCTGGAAAATTCTGGCTCCCCGGGTAGGACTCGAACCTACAACAGCGCGGTTAACAGCCGCGTGCT
>JAUUSS010000044.1 GCA_030841765.1 Collinsella aerofaciens
GGAGAAATATATTAAGGTCCCTGCTCTACAGTCCTGCGCAAGACGGAGAGCACATTAAGTGCTCTCCTTTGCGTGCGGAACTCGCGATGACCTTAATATATTTCTCCGGCCCTCCGCCGTGCTCGGGAGACGACACGTTGATGTCTGCTTAACTCTGCTCGCTCAGCTAATTACTTTGTTGGGGATCCACTATTTGCTGGAGGGTGAACTTGCATTGGGGCCTGTCGCTCTCTCCTTGCAAATCTTCCTCGTCGAAATCGAAGATCATGATGGCACAGTTGGGGAGTTTTGTTGGGAGCTTGAAGCCCTCTGGGGCTGCGGCCTTGATAAATTGGCGGCTGGCGCTGCCGTGGCTTACTGCTAGGAGGGTTTCGATGCCCTCGGAGCCCATGAGATTGGTGAGGGTGCCTACCATGCGTTCTTGTAACGCTTTGCTTCCCTCTCCTCCGAAGGGGACCAGGTCCTCGCCCGGATCCCAGACGTCGGTGGGTAGCGCGTTGTGGGGGCCTTCTTCGAAGGAGCCGTAGCAGCGCTCGATGATGCCTTCGCAGGGCTCGACTGCTGCATCCGAACCCAGGAGTTCGCATGCGACGAGACTTGCCGTGTCCATGGCTCGGCCTAAGGGTGATGAGACCACTTTGTCGGGGACGACGCCGTTGGCTTTGAGCCACGCGGCGGCTGCCTGTGCCTGTTGACGGCCCAGGTCGGTCAAAGGTGAATCGCAGCGGCCCTGGACCAGCTTTTTGACGTTGAATTCCGTCTGGCCGTGACGGAGTAGATAGAGACGCTTCATGCTCTCCCCTTCTGCTTCAGTTACCTTGCCGGCACAGCTCTACTCGTGGGTATGCCCTACGTAGTCTTCGTCGATCGTAATCTTGGCAATCGACTTGGGATATTCCGATTCGACTCGTTGTGCCAGCGCGTGCTTTACGTCTTCGGCACTCATCTGCAGATCTGAGGGTCGCACGCAGTCAAAGATCACGTTGGTGTGCGTGGGGCCCGGCACGCAACGCAAATCGTGAATTGAAAGGCGGTTATCAATCTCCTGGGCCATAGCGTTGATGCGCAGGCGCATGCTCGCCGCCTTTGGATCGTCGGTCACGATGGGATCGTAATGGAGCGTGACGATCATGCCGTCCTCGTCCCTAAACGACTGCTCGATGTTATCGAGCGTGTCGTGGCTTTCCAGCGGGCTGGCCTCGGCCGCCATCTCGGCGTGCGCACTTGCAAACTTCCTACCCGGACCGTAATCGTGAACCATCAGGTCATGAACGCCCAAAACACCGGGGTAGCTCATGATCTTGTCTCGGATGTGCTTGACCAACTTGGGATCGGGTGCCTGACCCAAAAGCGGGCTCACCGTATCTTGGATAAGCTCAAAGCCGCTCCAGCCAATATAGGCGCCAACGGCAAGGCCGACCCATGCGTCAAGATTGATGTGCGTCACCTGGGAAACAATCGCGCACACTAACACGGCGCCTGTGGCAAGGACATCGTTCTTGGAATCCTGAGCGGTCGCATGTAGCGTCTCGGACTCAATGCGGTCACCGAGCTTTTGGTTGAGGGCCGCCATCCACAGCTTAACAACCATCGAAAGTGCCAGGACTACCACCAGGGCAAGCGAGAACTCGACAGGCTCGGGGTGGATGACGCGTTCAACCGAGGACTTCACCAACTCAACGCCAATCAGCAGCACGAGCGCCGCCACGACCAGACCCGAGAGATACTCGTAGCGACCGTGGCCGTAAGGATGCTCGGGGTCGGCCGGCTTGCTCGCCAACTTAAAACCCAGCACGCTCACGATATTCGAGCTGGCATCGGACAGGTTGTTCATGGCATCCGCCACGATCGAAACCGATCCCGAAACCACACCAATGGCACCCTTTGCAGCACAAAGTGCAACATTAGCGAGAATACACACCACGCCCGTCAACGTGCCCACGCGCGCACGGTCACCCTGCGCACGACGAACAATCCACTCGACCATCTATATCCGCCCCCACGGCACTACCCATATATCTATTGCTCAAACGGATTGTAGTGTAGCCACTTTGTCTCCCAGATACAAAGAGGCCGCAGCCCGCACGGGCCACGGCCTTGGAGCATGACAAAAGAATCGTCCTTTTGTCGCACAGGTTTATGCGCTTACTTCAGCAGCGCTCGCCACTGTTTCGGGTGAATCGGCCCCGTCTTCTGCCGCCTGTCCCTGCGCCGGCACCACGCCAAAGCAGTAGCTCAGCGCCGCAGACACCGCAAATGCCACACCGCCGGCAACGCAGCACCACAGCAGGTTCGAGATGCCGCCCGTGGCAAAGCCAATGACCATAAGGACATTCGTCATGCCGATGGTATAGGCCGTAACGTGGCCCACGGCCGCAACAAGGCCTCCGACGGCGCCGCCAATGGCCATGTACGTCAGGCACCTGCCATATTTAAAGCCGCAACCGTACAGCGCCGGCTCGCTTACGCCGCCAAGAATACCCGAGATTGAATAGCCCAGCATGAGTGCCTTCTCGTCCTTATCCGCAACGCGGAGCGACGCGCCAAAGGGCATGCCCCAAACGGCGAACGTCGCCATCGTCGCGGCGATCAGGATGCACGAATCCGTTCCCACACTCATAAACTGAGCATAGGCAAGCGATAGGACAACGTTGCTGACGCCTGCAATCTTAAGAAACTCCCAACCCGCGGCAAGCCCCATGAGCGTGAGCAGCGACACGATGCCACCGGAATTGCCAAGCATAAACATAAGCTGGCCCAACAGCATGCCCAGATAGCTGCCCGCCGGCGCCGTAATACACAGCGAAACCGGAACCATGACAAGCATGGTCGCAAACGGAACGAACGAAAACGCCACGGCCTTAGGGATAACGCGCTGAAAGAAACACTCCACTCGCCATAGCACGGGCACCGAGATGAGAACCGGAATAACAGTCGTCGTGTAATCGTTGACCGGCGCGGGAAGCAGACCATACACGGAAGTCATCGATGTCCCCGTCGTCGATGCGGCATCGACGAGCTTAAGCAGATCGGGCGCAATCAATACGCCGCCCAGCATCATGCCTAGCTGCTCCGAGCAACCGAGCTGGCGGGCGGCCGCCCAACCAAGATAAATGGGCAAAAAGTAGTAGCCGGCGTTATAGAGCCAACTGTAGAACAGGCGATAGATTTCGGAATCGGCAGACCACAGGCCCAGCATACCTTCGCCCATAATGACGGCAACGGTGCGGAACAACGCCGCGCAGACAATAAACGGCAGCGCCGACATCATGCTTTTGGACAGATAGTCCACCACGGCCATGGCGTTTGATGAAACCGTCGTTGTAAACGAGGTGTTAGAAACTTGTAGCATGGAACGCCTTTCCCAATATGACATGCGGGCTGTCCCTTTGTCACATCGTGCGGTACTGACCGATTGCGCGGTACTTTTCGTAGCGGAGGTTTGTGAGGGTCGCGTCGTCGAGCTGCCCAAGCGTATCGAAGGCATCAAATGCCGAGGACATGACGGCACCGGCGATCTCCTCATGCGACAGGCCCCTATCGTCAACAATGCCGTCGATGATGCCGAGCGCCAACAGATCGGGGGCCGTGAGCTTAAGCGCCTCGGCGGCCTCATTCGCGCGCTCGGTATCCTTCCACAGGATCGACGCACAGGCCTCGGGGCTCACGACCGAATAGGCCGAGCTCGAGAGCATCAGGATGCGGTCGGCCACGGACAGCGCCAGCGCGCCACCAGAGCCGCCCTCGCCTGTCACCACCGAGACAATCGGCGTCTTGAGGCCGCTCATCTCCATGAGATTCTGGGCAATCGCCTCGCCCTGGCCGCGCTCCTCGGCACCGATGCCGCAAAACGCGCCCGAAGTATCGACCAGACACAGAACCGGTCGACCAAACTTTTCGGCCTGGCGTATAAGGCGACGCGCTTTGCGGTAGCCCTCGGGATGTGCCATACCAAAGTTGCGACGCATGCGCTCTTTGGTCGTGGTACCGCGCTCGACGGCGATAACCGTCACGGGTCGCCCGTCTTTCCAGCCAATGCCAGCCACCACGGCGGCGTCGTCGCCAAAGTAACGGTCGCCATGCAGCTCCACAAATCCATCCAGGCCCAGCGAGATCATCTCGCCCGCCGTGGCGCGATCTGCCGAGCGGGTCTGCTTGACAATCTCGAGCGCGGTTTTTGGTGCGGTCGAGCGCTTGAACAAGTGTCCCAGCTTTTTGCCGCGACGACCCGTATGCACGATCTCATGCGGTGCCCCCAGGCCGGGCGCGTGCCCTTCGTGCAGTGCCAGCAGCTCGCCTACCGTGAGCGCAATCTCGCCACGCGGAACAACGGCATCGCAAAAGCCGTGCCCCAGCAAAAACTCGGAGCGCTGGAATCCCTTGGGCAGGCGCTTGTGCATGTTCTGCTCGATCACGCGCGGGCCGGCAAATGCCGTCAGGGCATCGGGCTCGGCCAGGATAATATCGCCCTCCATGGCAAAGCTCGCGGTTACGCCTCCGGTCGTGGGGTCGGTGAGCACCGTGATATATAGACCGCCCGCCTCGCTGTGGCGCCTAACCGCCGCAGAAATCTTGGCCATCTGCATAAGCGACGTCACGCCCTCTTGCATGCGCGCGCCGCCCGAAACGGTAAAGCCGACAACTGGCAATCCAAGCTCGGTCGCTCGCTCAAATGTGCGACAGATCTTCTCGCCCACCACGGAACCCATCGAGCCCATCATAAAGTTGGCGTCCATAAAGAAGAGCGCGGTATCGCAACCGCAGATTTTGCCCCTGCCGCACACAACGGCGTCGCGCTCGCCCGAACGCTCGCGCACGCTCTTAAGCTTGTCGGCATAGCCGGGAAACGAGAGGAAGTCCTCCGACGCCAGATTGGCATCCCATTCCTCAAACGTGCCCTCGTCGACCGTCATGCGCATGCGCGCGCGACCGCTCACGCGAAAGTGTTTGCCGCAACGAGGGCAGACCTCGAGGTTGTCGTGCAGGCGTGCTTCATCGATCACGCGGCGACACTCCGGGCACTTGATAAACACGTGGCGCGCGGGAAACTCGGCGCACGACTCGGTCATCGGCCCCTCGAGGACGTTGACCGTCTTTGCTTTTCTATTCATCAGCATAGAGATGCCCCATCAGATCGGTGTGGTACATGCCCGACAAGAACTCGTCGTTTGCCAGCACGTCGAGCTGAAGCTCGCTGTTTTCGCTCACGCCCTCAATCACGAGCTCGCCCAGGGCCGAGCGCATCTTGCGAATGGCGCCGTCACGCGTGGGCGCACACACGATGAGCTTGCCGAGCATGGAGTCGTAGTACGGCGGAACTTTCGCACCGGTAAACATGGCGGAATCCCAGCGCACGCGCGGACCACCCGGCACACGCAACGCGATGACCGTTCCGCATGACGGCAGAAAGTCCGGCGTTTCGGCATTGATGCGGCACTCCATGGCGTGGTTGCGGACCGGCATATCCTCCTGCTCAAAGGGCAGAGGCTGGCCGGCTGCCACGCGCAGCTGCCACTTGACCAAGTCGGTATCGGTCACAAACTCCGTAACCGGATGCTCCACCTGCAAGCGCGTGTTCATTTCCATAAAGTAGAAATTGCCGTCGTCCGAATACAGGAACTCGATGGTACCGGCTCCTTCGTAGCCGACGGCACGAGCCAGGTCACGCGCTGCCTTGTGCATGCGAGCACGAATGTCGTCGTGTCCGTCGAGGCACGGCGCGGGGCTCTCCTCGATTAGCTTTTGGTTGCGCCGCTGCACCGAGCACTCGCGCTCGCCGAGCGAAAACACATGGCCCTGCTTATCGGCCATAATCTGCACCTCAACGTGATGCGCCGGCGCGACGAACTTCTCCATGTAGCACTCGCCGTCGCCAAAAACGGCCTCGCCCTCGGCACGCGCCTCGATGAACGCCTTTGCCGCATCTTCCACGCGCTCGACCTTGCGAATGCCGCGACCGCCGCCACCTGCACGCGCCTTAATAAGCACGGGGCAGCCAATGCGCTCGGCCTCGGCCGTCGCCTCCTCGGGGCTTTTGAGCAAATCGCAGCCCGGTACGATGGGCACGCCCGCCGCGGCAGCCGTTCGACGTGCGGCGTCCTTGTCGCCCATGCTGTCGATCACCTTGGCCGAAGGACCGACAAACGTCAGGCCATACTTGTCGCAGTCGCGCACGAAGCTCGCCTTCTCGGAAAAGAAGCCATAGCCGGGATGGATCGCCTTTGCTCCCGACTTCACGGCACAGGTGAGCACAGCATCGTCGTTGAGGTAGCTCTCGGCAAGACGCGGGCCGCCGATGCAATACGCCTCGTCGGCAAGCTGCACGTGCAGCGCGTCCGCATCGGCCGTGGAATAAACGGCGACGGTCTTGATGCCCATATCGCGGCACGCGCGGATAACACGGACCGCGACTTCTCCGCGGTTGGCGATGAGCACTTTGTCGAACATGAAGCCTTCCTTAACTTTCGTGCATGAGTGCAAAAGACATATCGGCGCGGCAGCAAACCTCACCGTTGACGCTCGCAGTACCCGTCGCAAAGCGGAACGGCCCGCGCGCACGCGTGATGGTGCACACCAGATCAACCGTGTCGCCCGGGCGCACCGGACGCTTAAAGCGCACCTTGTCCAGACTCGTGTAGAACGGCGTCGCGCCGCGCGCTTCCTCGTCGCCCATCAGCAGCACGCAACAGTTTTGGGCGAGCATCTCGCACTGAATCACGCCGGGGACCACCGGGTTTCCCGGAAAATGCCCCTGCAAAAAGTACTCGTCGCCCGTGATCGTGATCTTGCCGTGGGCCTCGTCGCCCACCAGCTCGGCCTCGTCGAGCAAAAGCATCGGCTCGCGATGCGGCAACAGCTTCTTGAGCTCTTCTTTGTTCATGGACATCACCTATCCGATCCTCATGAGGCAGCTGCCAAACTCCACGAGGTCGCCGTCGGCCACGCAGATCTCGAGCACCTCGCCGTCTGCCTCGGCCGTCACCTCGTTGAGAACCTTCATGGCCTCGATGATGCAGAGGGTCTCGCCGGCCTTGACCTTAGAGCCCACGTGCACAAACGGCTCGTCGCCCGGCGCCGGGGCAGCATAGAAAACGCCGACCATGGGAGCGGTCACCTCGGTGCCCTTGGGCTCCGGTGCGGCGGCAGGCATGGCGACAGGAGCCACCGCCGGAGCAGTCACGGCACTCGGCATAGGCATGGGCACGGCAACCGGCTGTGCGGCGCTCGCGCGCTCGAGTTCGACCGCGGTGCCATCGGGCTCCTCAACGCGCACGCGCGTGAGGCCGCGGTCCTCCATAACATCGGCTATCTCGGCAAGTCTTTTGGAATCCATGCTCTAGCTCCTCGTATATCTACGCAGCGCGATGGCGGCGTTATGCCCACCAAAGCCCAGGTTGGTCGAAAGCGCCCAGGTAAGGTCGGCGCGAACCGCGCGATTGGGCGTGTAGTCAAGATCGCAGGCGGGATCGGGTGTGTGGTAGTTAATGGTCGGCGGCACCACGCCCTGCTCGAGCGCCATGGCACAGGCCATGACCTCGATGGCACCCGTGGCACCGATCATATGGCCGGTCATCGACTTGGTCGACGAGACGTGCGCGGCTCGTGCCGCGTCCTCGCCGAGCGCACGCTTAATGCCCGCCGTCTCAGACGAATCGTTGAGCTTGGTCGAGGTGCCGTGAGCGTTGATGTAGAGGCCCTCGGAAGGCTTGACGTCGCCCTCGGCAACCGCCAGCGATATCGCGCGGGCAATGCCGGCAGCCTCGGGATCGGGGCTCGTGATGTGATAGGCATCATCGGTGTTGCCGTAGCCCACGATCTCTGCATAAATGTGCGCACCGCGCGCCTGCGCATGCTCCATGCCCTCGAGCACCAACACGCAGGCGCCCTCGCCCATCACAAAGCCGTCGCGGTCTGCATCAAACGGACGGCATGCCGTCGCGGGATCGGGGTTGGTGGTCAATGCGCGACAGGACGTAAAGCCCGCAACGGCATCGGGGATAATGGCCGCCTCGGCGCCGCCGGCGAGAATCGCATCGGCATAGCCATGCTTGATGGCGCGGAACGCCTCGCCCACGGCATGTGCCGAGGTCGCGCAGGCGGTCACCACGGGCAGGGTCGGGCCCTTTGCCTTGTGGCGGATTGCGATATTGCCCGAAGCCATATTGGGGATCATCATCGCAATCATATAGGGCGATGCACGGCGAGGCCCTCGATCGGCGATCGTGTGGACGTTGTCGACAAGTGTCTGCATGCCGCCCACGCCTGAACCCACGTAGACGCCCAGGCGTTCGCGATCGATGGCGCCTTCGACATCAAAGCCCGCATCGTGCATGGCCTCGTCCGACGCCGCCAGGGCAAACTGAACGCAGGGGTCCAGGTGCTTGGCGTCACGCTTACCAAAGTACTCGTTGCCGTCAAAACCCTTGACCTCGGCCGCCACCTTAACGGCAAACGCATCGGTATCGAAGTGCGTGATCGGGCCGATGCCGCACGTGCCGGCGCACATGGCCGCCCAGGTAGCAAGCGCCGTGTTACCGAGCGGCGATACGGCACCGATACCGGTGATTGCAACTCTCTGTTCCATCATGGTCTCCTCATTCAAGCCGTTGTGTGGCTCTGGTTTCTACATCGCCATTCCGCCGTCGACGCGCACGACCTCGCCCGTAATGTAGGCAGCCGCATCACTCGCCAAAAAGCGCACCACGCCGGCCACTTCCTCGGGGTGCGCCATGCGCTTTAGGGGAATCTGCTCCTCGGTTGCCGCGCGAACCTTATCCGATAGCTTTGCCGTCATATCGGTCTCGACAAACCCGGGGGCGACCGCGTTCACTCGTACGCCGCGTGGCGCAAGCTCGCGCGCCACCGCCTTGGTCAGACCGATGACGCCCGCCTTGGAGGCGGCGTAGTTGGCCTGCCCGGCATTGCCCATCAGGCCCACAACCGAGCTCATGTTGATGACGCAACCGCCGCGCTGGCGCATAAAGGTCTTGGTGAGCGCGCGCGTCGTGTTAAACGTTCCTTTAAGATTGACATCGAGCACGCGATCGAAGGCGTCATCGCCCATGCGCATGAGCAGGCCATCGCGGGTGATGCCAGCGTTGTTGACGAGCGCCCAAATGAAGCCAAAGTCGTTGAGGACCGCTTCCACGCACGCGTTGACGGCAGCGGGGTCGGCCACGTCACATTGATATGCGCGCGCCGTGGCGCCAGCCGCCTCACAGGCTTCGCACGTCTCGCGCGCCGCATCTGCGCTACCGGCATAGACGACGGCGATATCAAAGCCGTCCTCCGCCAGGCCCACGGCACAAGCGCGACCGATGCCGCGCGAGCCGCCCGTGACAAGCGCCACGTGACGTGAGTCGTTGCGCTCGAGCGCGCCGTTGTTCAAGTTGCCCATGTCATTCCTTTCGGGTTACAGCCCTGTGAACTATGCGAGCTCGTCGGCAATAGCTGCGACCTGCTCGGCCGTTTCGCACGAATACACGCGAACGTCGCTCAGCGTACGCTTGACCAGGCCCGACAGCGTTTTGCCGGGGCCGACCTCAATAAACGTGTCGATGCCTTGATCCTGCAGAGCATGCAGCGTGTCGACCCAGCGCACGGCATGACTCACCTGGTTGGCCAGCACCTCCGATGCCGCCTGCGGGTCGGCCGGATAAGGCGCCGCCGTCATATTTGCCATAACAGGAATGAGCAACGGGAACGGCGCGTGACCGGCCTCGATATATGCAGCAAGGCCACAGGTCGCCTCGGCCATATAGGGGCCATGGAATGCACCCGACACCGCGACCTTCATGGCCCGGCCACCAGCCTCTTTTACCAGGACGTCGAGGGTTTGCAACGCATCGGGCGCTCCGGCCACAACCGTCTGCTGGGGGCTGTTGTAGTTGACCGGCCAGCAGTCCTCGCCGGCCTGTTTTGCCAAGCCCTCGACCTGCGCCGCATCGAGCTTGATGACTGCGCGCATGCCGCCGGGGTGACGCTCGGCCGCCGTGGCCATAAGCGCCGCGCGCTCACACACGAGCTCAAAGCCCGCTCGCGTATCGAATGCTCCCGCAAAGGTGAGCGCGGCGACCTCGCCCAGCGAAAATCCCGCACAGGCGGCAGGCACCACGCCGCGCTCGCGCAGGGCGACGGCGGCAGCCAAGTCGTGCACGAACACGCAAGGCTGCGTGTTCTCGGTCTGCGAGAGCTCCTCTTTCGAGGCGCTCCGGCACTGCTCGCTGGTCCCCGGGCGTACCTCATCGGCAATGGCGAACACCTCGGCAGCCGCCGGTGATGCTTCGATGAGGTCGACGCCCATCGCGGGATGCTGGGCACCCTGACCGGCAAACAGAAACGCTACGCTACCCATGCGGACGCACCCTTCAGGACATGCTCGGCGCCATCGACCAGATCGTCGACGATTTCGCGTGCGCTCTGGCGTTCGTTGACCATACCGGCAATCTGTCCGCACAAATACGAACCCTCTTCGTAATTACCGTCCTTTGCGGCTTTACGAAGCGCGCCCGTGCCCATGGCCCCGAGCTCCTCGGGGCTTGCGCCCGCCGCCTCGTTCTTGGCATACGCGTTGGTGAAGGGGCTCTTAAGCGCACGCACCGGATGCCCCGTCGAACGGCCAGTCGCGCGCGTCGAGGTGTCTCCTGCCTTGAGCACCAGCTCTTTGTACTGTTCGGATACGGTGCACTCGTTTGCGACCAGAAAGCGTGTTCCCACCTGGACGCCAGCGGCGCCAAGCATAAAGGCCGCTGCCACGCCGCGACCATCGGCGATACCGCCAGCTGCCACAACGGGGACATCGACCGCGTCGACAACCTGCGGAACGAGCGCCATCGTCGATGTCTCGCCAATATGTCCACCCGATTCGGTGCCTTCGGCAACCACGGCGGTGGCCCCGCGACGCGCCACGAGACGCGCCAGTGCCACCGAGGCAACGACCGGGATGACCTTGACGCCGGCGTCGTTCCATGCCTTCATGTACTTGGTGGGATTGCCGGCACCCGTCACGACGACCGGCACCTGCTCGTCAATCACAACCTGCGCGACCTGGTCGGCAAACGGGCTCATAAGCATGACGTTCACACCAAAGGGCTTATCCGTCTTGGTGCGCAGCTCGTGAATCTGATCGCGCAGCCAGTTGGCGTCGGCATTCATGGCCGCGATGATTCCCAACCCGCCGGCCTCGGACACGGCCGATGCCAGCGAGGCATCGGCAATCCAGGCCATGCCGCCCTGGAACACGGGCTTTTCGATGCCGAGCAGCTCGCAGAGAGGAGTCTTGAGCATCTCTACTTCTCCAATGCCGCCTCGACCGTATCGGCGAACTCGCCGACCGTCTTGGGGTTCTCCTCGGTATCGAGCTCAATGCCAAACTCGTCCTCGACGGCGACGAGGATCTCGACGGTGCCCAGGCTGTCGAGGCCAATCTCCTCGAGCGTGGACTCGGGCTTCATCTCGACGTCGTCAAGGCCAGCGGTCTCGCGGATAACGTCGCAAACGCGCTCGAAGGTCTTCTGATCTGCCACGGTAGTTCTCCTCTGTTTGTGCCCTAGGGGCGTTTTTATTTCCTATGTGCGACTACTTCCAGCGAAGTAGATAGCCACCTATATCCAGACCGGCGCCAAATCCAACGAGGGCGATGGTGTCGCCCGCAGTCAGTGCGTCGGTACGTGCCAGCCGGTCAAGCGCAAAGGGAATGCAGGCGCTCGAAATGTTGCCGGTCTCGCGCAGCGTTCGGACCACGCGCTCGTCTGGCACGCCGAGACGCTTGACCGCCTGACTCAGGATTCGTTCGTTAGCCTGATGGAATACAAAATGATCGATGTCTTCGACCGAAATGCCCGCATCGCTCGCAAGCTTATGGACCGTGTCGCAGATGGCGTTGACGCCGAACTTGAACACGCGGCGGCCATTCATGGACAGCACGCTCTCACTATCAGCGGAGTCCTTAAACGGCGAGCTGCCGATCAGACCGGGAACGCGCAACGTCTCGACGTCGGGCGCCGTCGAAAGCTCGACGGCAAGGGGGCTGTCTCCCCCAGCTTCTATCACTGCAGCACCCGCGCCGTCACCAAAGAGCACGCACGTGGCGCGATCTGTCCAGTCAAGCGCGCGCGTCATCTGCTCGGCAGCAACGACAAGCACATGCCTGGCTCGTCCTCGGGCGATATAGCCCTCGGCGACATCGAGCGCAAATACGAAGCCGGCGCAGGCCGCCGAGACATCGAAGGCAGGGCACGTCGCGCCCAGACGCACGGCAACGGCACATGCCTCGGCGGGAACGAGATGATCACCCGTCGTCGTCGAGCAGACGATCAAATCCAGCTGGCTCGCGTCGATTCCGGACACCTGGAGTGCCCGCTCGCTCGCCGCTACGGCAAGGTCGTCAAGTGACTCGGTGGAGCAGACGTGGCGGCTCTTGATACCTGTGCGGGTAAAAATCCACTCATCCGAGGTATCGAGGAACTCAGACAGCTCGTCATTGGAAACACTGCGCTTAGGAAGCGCCGAGCCTGTTCCAAGAATCGTGAAACCCATCACTAACCTCCTTTGAGTTGTTGACGTGTTTACATCGACCAAGAGAGGATAACGCATTTCAGTCGTTGTTGACGTGTTAACATTAAATTGTTCAAATGCGACAAAGGCTTCACATTGTGTCTATCTCTCGACACCATTACGCGATTGCCTTATTACCTTAGGAGGTAGCAGCTGTTATGGATTCTCGTTTAACGGTGGTCGACGTAACCGGATCGACCAACGATGACCTGCTCGAAGCAGGAAAACAGGGAGCGCCGCACGGCACAGGACTTGCCGCCCGGGCTCAGACAGCAGGACGCGGCCGGCGCGGCCACAAGTGGGATTCAACCGCCGGCAACCTATTGCTTTCGATTGTTCTGCGCCCATGCGTTAATCCTGCAAAGTACTCTGGTCTTGCCGCCGTCAGCGGCCTAGCGGTGCTCGAGGCGCTCGAAATGCAGGGCCTTGCAAACGAGATTGACCTGAAATGGCCCAACGATCTGGTCGCGCGAGGGCGCAAGCTCGGCGGCATTCTGGTCGAGGCCGCACGCGATAACGAAGGCAAACCTTTCGCCGTCTGCGGCATTGGCGTCAATGTGAACTATGTGCCCTCGGAGGTTCCCGATGGCGGCCTGCCGGCAATCGGTCTCTCGGATCTCAACGAGAACGTTCCCACCGTCGATGTGTTACTCAAGGAGGCCTATCACACCGTCGTAAACGCTGTCAACGCGTGGGCAGAGCGTCTCAACGCCATGGAAGAAGACGCCGGACCACTCGCGCCCGTCCACGATGATTATGTAGCTCACCTCAATTGGATTGGGGAAACCGTTATCGCCCGCTCCCCTGCTGGAGATGAGCTGGCACGTGGAATTTTTAGAACAGTTGATGATTATGGTCGAGCGTGCATCGAGACGGAAGGCGACTTACGATCCTTCCATTTTGAGGAGGCATCGCTGCGCCCTTTGAGCGAATAGGGCGCTGCAGCCACCTACTCGGCAGCAATACCCGGCAGTCCAAACCATCATTCAAAACAAAAGAGCCCCGCTACCGTAATGGTAGCGGGGCTCTGTAAGCTATGAGCGATATCGCTTAGAGCTTGATGTCGATGTCGACGCCAGCGGGAAGGTCGAGACGCATGAGCGAATCAACGGTGCCCGAGGTGGGGTCGAGGATGTCGATGAGGCGCTTGTGGGTGCGCATCTCGAACTGCTCACGGGAGTCCTTGTTCACGTGCGGCGAGCGGATAACCGTGTACAGGTTGCGCTCGGTGGGCAGGGGGACAGGACCGGAAACGCGAGCGCCGGTCTTCTGAGCGGTCTCAACGATGAGCTTCGCGGACTGATCGACGACCTCGTGATCATAGCCCTTGAGGCGAATGCGGATCTTCTGGGTAGCCAACTTAAACCTCCAAAGAGTGCGAGAGATGTTCTCGCGGATTACGTAACAGGGAGCTCGAACTTAGGCGTTCTTGCTCATGACCTCGTCCACGATGGACTTGGGCGCCGGCTCATAAGAGTCGAACTGCATCGTGTAGGATGCACGGCCCTGGGTCTGGGAGCGAAGGTCGGTAGCGTAACCGAACATCTCGCCCAGCGGCACCTTGGCACGGATGAGCTTGCTGTTCTTGCGATCCTCCATGCCCTCGATCTTGCCGCGGCGACCGGAGAGGTTGCCCATAACGTCGCCCATGTACTGCTCGGGGGTCTCGACCTCGACAGCCATGATCGGCTCGAGCAGCTGCGGATCGGACTTCTTGAGGGCGTCCTTGATAGCCATGGAACCGGCGATCTTGAAGGCGGCCTCAGAGGAGTCGACCTCGTGGTAAGAACCGTCGAACAGGGTGACCTTAACGTCGAGGACCGGGAAGCCGGCGATAACACCGGTGTTCAGGGCCTCCTGGATGCCCTTGTCGATGGACGGGATGTACTCCTTGGGCACGACGCCGCCGACGATAGCGTTGACGAACTCGTAGCCGAAGCCCTCCTCCATCTTCTCGAGCTTAATGACGGCGTGGCCGTACTGACCGCGACCACCGGACTGACGGACGAACTTGCCCTCAGCCTTCTCGACGTCGTGACCAGCGGTCTCGCGGTAGGCAACCTGGGGCTTACCGACGTTAGCGTCAACCTTGAACTCGCGGAGCAGACGGTCGACGATGATCTCGAGGTGCAGCTCGCCCATGCCGGCAATGATGGTCTGGCCGGTCTCGTGGTTGGTGGACACCTGGAAGGTCGGGTCCTCCTCGGCGAGCTTGGTCAGAGCCAGGGACATCTTGTCCTGCTCGGCCTTGGTCTTGGGCTCGATGGCAACGTCGATAACGGGCTTGGCGAACTCGATCTTCTCAAGGACGATCTCCTTGCCCTCGGCGCACAGGGTGTCACCGGTGGTGGAGTTCTTGAAGCCGACGCAAGCGACGATGTCGCCGGCAGCGGCGTCGTCACGGTCGATACGCTCGGCGGCGTTCATCTCGAGGATGCGGCCGAGGCGCTCACGCTGACCGTTGGAAGCGTTGACCACGTAGGAGCCGGACTCGGCGCGACCGGAGTAAACGCGGACGTAGGTGAGCTTACCGACGAACGGGTCGGTCATGATCTTGAAGACCAGGCCGGAGAAGGGCTCGTCGAAGGAAGGATGACGCTGGATCTCCTCGCCGGTGTCCGGATCGGTACCGGTGACGGCCTCGACGTCGAGCGGGCTGGGCAGGTAGTCGACGACAGCGTCGAGCAGCTCCTGAACGCCCTTGTTCTTGTAGGCGGAGCCCACGAAGACGAGGTTGAGCTCGTTGGCCAGAACGCCCTTGCGCAGAGCAGCCTTGAGCTCCTCGACGGTGAAGTCCTCCTCCATGAGGATCTTCTCCATGAGCTCGTCGTCAAAGCTGGCAGCAGCGTCGAGGAGCTCCTCGCGCTTGGTGGCAGCGATGTCAGCAAACTCAGCCGGGATCTCGTCCATCGGCTCGGGGTAGGTCATGCCCTTCTCGTCGGCCTTGAAGTCCCATGCAGTCATGGTAACCAGGTCGATGACGCCCCAGAAGTTGTCCTCGGCACCCATCGGGACCTGAGCGGCCACGGCGTTAGCGTCGAGACGATCCTTCATGGTCTCGATAGCGTTGAAGAAGTCAGCGCCCACGCGGTCATACTTGTTGATGAAGGCGATGCGGGGGACGTTGAAGGTGGAAGCCTGACGCCAAACGGTCTCAGACTGGGGCTGAACGCCGGCAACGGCGTCGAAGACGGCGACAGCGCCATCGAGGACGCGCAGGCAGCGCTCGACCTCGGCGGTGAAGTCAACGTGGCCCGGGGTGTCGATGATCTGGATGCGGTAGTCCTTACCGTCCTTGTTCCAGAAGCACGTGGTAGCAGCGGAGGTAATGGTTACGCCGCGCTCCTGCTCCTGAACCATCCAGTCCATGGTGGCAGCGCCCTCATGGACCTCACCGATCTTGTGGGTCTTACCGGTGTAGTAAAGAATACGCTCGGTCGTGGTGGTCTTACCAGCATCGATGTGAGCCATGATGCCGATGTTACGGGTATCGGAAAGCTTGTACTTAGGCTTAGCCATGTTAGTTCCTTACCTTAACTTACCAACGATAGTGAGAGAACGCGCGGTTGGCCTCGGCCATCTTGAAGACGTCCTCACGCTTCTTGACGGAAGCGCCCAGGCCGTTGGAAGCGTCGAGGATCTCGTTGGCGAGACGCTCGGCCATGGTCTTCTCCTTGCGAGCGCGGGAGAAGTTGACGATCCAGCGGATGCCCAGAGCGGTGGATCGACGGGAGTTGACCTCCATCGGGACCTGATAGGTAGCGCCACCGACACGCTTAGGCTTGACCTCGAGCGTGGGCTTGACGTTGTCCATAGCCTTCTTGAAGGTAGCGAGAGCGTCGCCACCCTCGGACTTCTCGGCAACGATCTCGAAAGCGGTGTAAACGATGCGCTCAGCGGTGGCCTTCTTGCCGTCAAGAAGGACCTTGTTGATGAGCTGAGTCACCAGGCGGTTGTTGTAAACGGCGTCAGGCTGAACCTCACGACGATTAGCTGCTGCACGACGCGGCATGTGAAATCTCCTTAAGTGTCTACCGTGCGGCGCTTAGGCGGCACACGGCGAAAGTATCAAAACGTTATCTGGCTTATTTGGCCTTGGGGCGCTTAGCACCGTACTTGGAACGGGCCTGCATACGGTTCTGGACCGGAGCAGCGTCGTAGGCGCCACGGATGACGTGATAACGGACACCAGGGAGGTCACGGACACGACCGCCGCGGACGAGCACGATGGAGTGCTCCTGCAGGTTGTGGCCCTCACCCGGGATGTAAGCAGTAACTTCGATGCCGTTGACAAGGCGAACACGGGCAACCTTACGAAGAGCCGAGTTCGGCTTCTTGGGGCTCGTGGTGAAGACGCGGGTGCACACGCCGCGCTTCTGGGAGTTGTGCTGCAGAGCAGCGTTCTTGGACTTCTTGGGCACGGAACGACGGCCCTGGCGAACCAGCTGGTTAATAGTAGGCAAAGCGTACTCCTTCTCGAATGATTCCAGCTTTCTGTAAAGTGCAACGGCTTGAATCGAGGGGTCAGCATCCCCCTACGAAACACGCAGTTCGATAGGATACGTGCCGTTAGCTGTGTCGTCAACAGACCACGCCGCCGGGCGTATCCCAAAATTGGCACATTTCCGCAAAGCCTACACAAAAGGAATCCCCTCCTGTGCGCTTGGGCGGATTCCCGGACCGGGCGGCCCAGGTTTTAAGTTTGCTGCTCTACAGTCCTGGCTTGCACGGAGGCCACATTAAGTGGCCTCCGGCTCGTGCGG
>JAUUSS010000045.1 GCA_030841765.1 Collinsella aerofaciens
CCGCCAACGGCAACGAGGTCGTCGATCTGTACCTGTCGCATCCCGCCGGCAGCTTCGATGCGATCCTGATGGACATTATGATGCCGGGCATGGACGGCTATGAGGCGACCCGCACGATTCGTCTGAGCGAGAAGGTCGATGCAGCCGATATCCCCATCATCGCGCTCACCGCCAATGCCTTTGCCGAGGACGCCAAGGCGGCACACGATGCCGGCATGAACGCCCATCTGTCCAAACCGCTCGACTTTAACAAGCTCAAAAACATACTCGCCCGCATCAAGAAAAACGGAGCTGTTTCGCTATAGTTTGTGCTCAACAACCATACGCAGCAGAAAGGAAGCCAACAATGTTTAAGCCCTTACGCCGAAAGAAACGCGCCATCACCGACGAGGAAGCGCGCGAGCTGCTCGCTACCTGCAAGCGCGGCGTCTTTGCCGTCAACGGCGACGATGGCTACCCGTACGCCATTCCCGTCAACTACTTCTTTGACACCGAGCACGACAAGATTTATTTCCATGGCGCCAAGGCCGGCCACAAGGTCGATTCACTCAAGCGCGATGACAAGGTCTGCTTTACCGTTTACGGCAACGAGTGGTACAAGGACGGTGACTGGGCTCCCTACGTTATGAGTACCGTGGTTTTTGGCCGCTGTCGCCTGGCGAATGACACCCCCGCGTTTATCGAGGATAAAGTCCGCCAGCTCGCGCTTAAGTACTACCCTTCTGCCGAGGAGGTCGAAGAGGAAATCGCCAAGGACATTAAGGGCGTCCAGCTCTACGAGATTACGATTGAGCATCTCTGCGGCAAGCAGATTCAAGAAAAGTAAGCCTCAAGAACAGGCGTCACAAATGGCAATATGGCCCGGTTCCAACCCACCTTGGAACCGGGCCATATGCTTATGAAGCGTCGGCAGCTATGTGCGCAAGCGCCTCGACGAGCTCTTGCGAGCTCACGGGTTTACTCAGGTGCGCGTCCATGCCCGCCTCGCGCGAAAGTCTGCGGTCGTCGGCAAAGGCGTTGGCACTCACGGCGATAATCGGCGTGGTCGCGGCATCCTCGCGATCGAGTGCTCGAATCCGACGCGTGGCCTCAAGGCCATCGATGCCAGGCATCATGATGTCCATCAACACCACGTCGTACTCGTGCGGTGCGCTCGCGGCAAACGCCTCAACGGCAGACTCGCCATCCTTAGCATGCGTCACGACGGCACCGGCACGGCTGAGTGTAAACTGCGCGATCTCGGCATTCAGATCGTTATCCTCTACGAGCAAAACGCGCAAGCCCTGGAGCGCATCACCATCGCCCGCATCCGCGCGAACTGCCTGAGGAATCTCGGAGCGTTTGCATTTCTCGAACGGCAGGCGGATGGTAAACGTCGTCCCCTGCCCCAAGACGCTCGTAAAACTCATGGTTCCGCCCATAAGCTCCACCAGCTGTTTTGCGATAGGCGCGCCCAGGCCAGTTCCCGATGAAGCGCCTTCCACCTGCTGCTCCTCGCGGCAAAACGGCTCGTAGAGGTGCTGTTGGAACTCCTCGCTCATGCCAATACCGTTGTCGGCGATCGTGTATTCATAGACGGGGACGCCATCCGCTGGCTCCACCTCGCGGCACACCAGGCGAACATATCCGCCCTGGCGGTTGTACTTGACGGCATTACCGGCAATATTGAGCAACAAGCGCTTGAGGTGCGTCACGCTCACCCGCGCATAGGGATGATTAAGCGTCTGCTGGTCGCAGATAATTGTCACCAGACGCTCCTCGGCCTGGCGCTCCAGAATATCGCGTACCTCGTGGTTGAGGGTCACCAAGTTTGTGGGAACAAGCTCCAGGTCGACCTGCCCGCTCTCCAGGCGACTCATATCGAGTGCCTCGTTGGCAAGGTCGAGCAGCAGTCCCGATGCCGTCCAGATTTTTGAGCGGCACTCAGTCTGCTTTTGCAGATCGTCCGCATTGGCATCGCCAACCTCGACCATGCCGCGAATGCCGTTGATGGGCGTGCGCAGATCGTGGCTCATGCGACGCAGAAACTCCGTCTTTGCCGAGTTGGCAGACGAGGCCTCACGCGCCGCCTTTGCCAGCTTGTCTCCATAGTCGCGCTCCTGCTGCAGCAAGTCCGTCAAACGTCGACGATCAGCGCGGCGACGCACCATCACAACAACGGCTATAACACCGCTGTAGAGCGCCAGCACGCCGGCAGCAACAGCCGCGACAACCTCAAAGTAGCGCTGCGCCGAGGCATAGGTGTACACATAGAATTTGTGCGCTTTTCCAAATGTGCCCAAATACCACTCGCCGTCGGCGTTAACCAATCTGACCTTACCAGCCAGGCATCGATCCTTAATACCATCGACAATGAAGACGTCCGTCGCAGGCAGATCGAACACGCCCAATACGGTGGGTTCAACGGCATTGGTCGCAACGACCTTGCCGTCGCTTTCGATCACGATATTGCCGCTATCGATGGTTTCATAGCCTTCGAGCAAACTCTGCAGTTTGAGCGTATTGCTTGCAACCGCCTTCGCGCTCTGATGCCTTACCGCGATAACGATACCCTCGCCATCCTGCCGAGTCACGCAGCCAATGTCTGCGACCGAATCATCCGCAAGCGTGATGCGGGCGGTATAGGACTTAAGCGGATGAGTTGCCACCTCCAGCACGGGCGCTTCCTTGAGATACGTAGCGAGCGACCCGTAGCCCACATCGCCCGTCGAGGACTCGGACACCAAATTGCCCGATGCGTCCGTCACAATCAGCGCGCTCACGTTGAACTGGTCGGCGTATTGCTCCAGCATGGCGTTATCCACCGAACCGTCGCGCTCCATATCGCGAGCAGCCTCTCCGGCAATCTCCATAACGCGAATCAGGTTTTTGGTCGCATAGGCGCTGTTGCACGCATCGTAGGAAAGACTCTGCGTCGCCACGTAATCGACAACGTCGGCAAAGCGCTGCTCGGCCTGGGCTGTCGTGTAACCGTAGCTCATCATGCCGGCAACAACCGAGAGCGCTATCCCCAGCAGAGCGACAAGGAGCCATGCCCCTGTCGAACGATTGTCCCGCTCCTGAGCGGCGTGGTCGGGCGCATCGATCATGACAGGCCCTCCATATTCAAAAATGGCGAAGGGTCATCAAAGTACTTTGACACCAGACGTTCCATGGTGCCATCGGCAAGCATTTCTTGGTAGGCATGAGTGAGCTTGACGTCGATGCCGCGCGTATCGTTGATATCGAAAGCGGTGCCCAAACCAACCTTTAGCAGCGGCTCATCCAAAATGCGATATGTCACACCATAGTCTTTTTCGTAGGTGAGGAACGAGGACTCATGCGCGGCGATAGCGTCGACCAGGCCCTCGACGAGCGCCGGGTTCAGATATGAACCGTCCGAAAAGCTGTAGAGCTCCTTGATCTGCGGAACGTTTTCATTTGTGCGATTGAGCAAAATGCCCTCGGGCTTGGTGGTGGACTGAACCGCCACGATCTTATCCTCAAGATCGGCAAGCGTGTAGATATCGCTCTGGGGATCGACCGCGACCACCTGGCGGCTCGCAAGGTACGGGCCGGCCCAACGATATTCGTTTTCGCGACCCGTCATACTAAAGCTGCCCATGACACAATCGAGTTCGCCGCTCGCCAGCAGCTCTTTCTTCTTTTCCCAATCGATCATCTGGTATTTTGGCTTGTAACCAATGCGGGCCAAAGCCTCGGTTAATATCTCGACGTCCAGGCCAACGATATCGCCGTACTCGTCGGTATACACAAACGGTGGATAGAGGTCACTGCCGACGTTGAGCGTCTTAAGGTCGTCGTCCTTGGCCTGCGAGGCGTCAGGGGCTTTTGATGCTGGCGTCGAGGCTTCGTCATTGTGCCCGGAACAGCCGGCCATCGCTATGACAAAGGCGCTCGCCACTGCAAGCGCGACAAACAACGAAATGGCAGCCGAGCGACGGGGTCTTTTCATCGAACTCCAGACGATCCTGTTTACAGACTGAAATGGTTAAAGATAATAGCAAACAAAACCACACGAGTACCCAATGGTTACAGACGTTTTACCATGCGGGACCTTCCGGCCGACTTGGCAGAAGACCCCGCATGCAGCGCACGCTTACCGTGCATTAAAAACGTAGCGGTCCAGGCGGTCGCACGCTTCCCTTACGCGCGAAAGCGGCAGCGCCAGATTCACGCGAATGTGGCAGGGCCCGTGGAACGGGCGGCCGTCCTGATATCCCACGCCTACGCGCGCCCCCTCGTCGAGCAGCCACTGAATATCGCGGCCATGCTCGCGGCACCACTCGGTGCAGTCCAGAAACACCATGTACGTGCCCTGCGGACGCGAATAGGACACGCCCTCAAAATGCTCGTCCACGTAATTGCAGAAGTACTCGATATTGCCGGCAAGCACCTGGTTGAGCTCGTCCACCCACTCGTAGCCCTGCGGCTGGTAGGCACCGATAAGCGCATGCATAGAGAGGACATTCATCTCGTTGTAGTGAGTCTTGTCGGACACGGCGCACATGCGGTCACGCAGCGTCTCGTTGTAGACAATGTGGTAGCTGCCGACCAGGCCCGCCAGGTTGAACGTCTTGCTGGGCGCGTAGAGGGCAACCGTACGCATGCGGGCATCCTCGCTCACCGACTGCGTCGGGATATGCTTGTGCCCCGGCAGGATGATATCGGACCAAATCTCGTCCGAGATCACCACGCAATCGTGCTGGCGATAGATGTCCATGGCGTGCTCGATCTCGTCGCGCTCCCATACGCGGCCGCAGGGATTGTGCGGCGAGCAGAACACCGCGGCATGGATGTGGTTTTGGGCGAGCTTGTGCTCCATGTCCTCAAAGTCCATACGCCACACGCCTTGATCGTCGAGCTTAAGCGGGCTGTGGACAATACGATAGCCCGCGGCTTCGATGGATTTGGTAAAGCCGATGTAGGTGGGGCTATGGACCAGCACCGCATCGCCCGGCTGGACATACGCGCGCAACGTCGACACGACACCGCCCAGCACGCCGTTTTCGTAGCCGATATGCTCCGGTGCCAAGCCCTCAACGCCATTGCGGCGCCTCTGCCATTCGATGATGCGATCGAAGTACTCGGGACGCGGATTGAAGTAGCCAAACATGGGGTGCTGAGCGCGCTTGATGATGTACTCCTGAACCGTGGGCACCGTGGCAAAATTCATGTCGGCCACCCACATGGGAATGCGGTCGAAGCCCTCGTCGGGTGCGTTCGGAGCCATGCCGGGGATCTCGCCCCAGGAGTCAACGGCGATGGAGTCCATGCCGTGGCGGTCGATAAGCGAGCTAAAGTCGTATTTCATGCTGAACTCCCGTGCAAAGTTGATTGTTTTGGTAGGCGTTATTGTCCACCAGCGTGGGCGGTTTTGGCATGGGGTTTGCTGTTGATTTTGACGGATACGGGCGGATGGCAGATTAGTCTTGAGCGTCGTTGATGGCGGTTACCGTCAACCCGGCTCCGTCGACCGTAAATGATATGTCGAGCCCGGCGTAAGCCAAATGGTAAACGCGGTTTGGCTCGTGCTTGCTGCCCGCGCGGCGCGGATCTTGGCGAAGAACCTCGACCAAGCCAGGGAGCTTTGCGGGCGAGACCATATCCTGCAGCGCATGCGGAAACTCTACGTCGAGCTCTTGCCACGGCGCGTCTTCAATCCAGCCGCCCGTCGCATCCGGGTGACAGTCGGCAAATGGAATGTAGGGCTTAATGTCGTAGATGGGCGTGCCGTCGCGCAGATCGGCCCCCAGCACATGGATGATGGGGCCATCGTCGGTGAGCTCGACACGATCGAGCTTGACGCAGGTAAGCCCGATGGGATTAGGGCGAAACGGACTGCGCGTGGCAAACACGCCCACGCGCTCGGCTCCACCCAGACGCGGCGGGCGCACAGTTTTCGACCACTTGGCATTGGTGCCGGGCCTGTCCTGCGTCTTGGCATCGGTAGCTATGTCCTTAGCCGTGCCGCCGGGCGTTCCGTTTTCAAAGCGCCACAGCAGCCACAGGTGAGAGAAGGAGTCCAGACCCTCGACCGCTGCGTTGGAGGCAAATTCCGGCTCAAAGACAATGCGTCCCTGCAGATGGGGCGCCAAAAAGCTGTTGCGCGGAATGCCAAACTTCTGCGGCAGATCGGTATGTATGTGTGCAATAGGTTCCATGCCGGTCATTGTACGGCATGGAGGTGTGGGGCGTTGCGCGCAATTCTTCGCCGCGGTTCCCCGTCGTGCAACCAACGGTTGCTTGGAAGGGCACCTGCTGCCGCGTATGCTTAAGCCATCAACCAGCAGAAAGGAGCCGCCATGGCCTTTGCAGAAAAGCTCATCGCTGTCCGTCGCGCCCATCACCTTACCCAGGAGCAGCTCGCCGCCAAGCTCTTCGTCACACGCCAAGCCGTCAGCCGTTGGGAACGCGGCGAGGTCACACCGGGCATCGACATGATGAAGCTCATCGCCGCCGTGACCGACGAGCCCCTGTCTCACCTGCTCGAAATGCCCGAGCACTATTGCCAGAGCTGCGGCATGATACTCACGCCCGACGACTGCGGTACCGATGCTGCGGGCGCCGCGACCGATCATTACTGCAAGTGGTGCTACGACCACGGCCAGTACACCTACGAGACCACCATGGAGGCGATGATCGAGGACTGTGCCCCGCGGCTGGCACAAAACACCGGCATGTCGCTCGACGAAGCCGTCTCGCTCATGGGCGCCGTCCTGCCGCAACTGGAGCGCTGGCGCGCCGTGCAAGAAAACGAGGAGCGCTACGGTGCCGAGGCGCGGGCGCGCTATGGCGATGAGGCTATCGATGCGGCAAACGAGGCGCTGCTGGACATGGATCCTCAGACATGGAACGACATGAAGGAACTTGAACGCGCTATTCTGGGTCAGCTCTCGATTGCCATGGGCGACGGCGATGCGGATGGAAGCGAGGCTCGCAAGCTCGTCGCGATGCATCGTCGTTGGATTGGTCTCAACTGGGGACGCGAACCCCAGAACGAAGCGTACCTGGGCCTCGCCCACGACTATCTTGCCGACCAGCGCTTTATTGACTACTACGACAAGCCCTGCGGCGCCGGAGCCACGGCGTTTCTGGTACAGGCCATCGAGTCGTCGCTGGCCCGCGCATAGATTGCGGCGGCTTTGGGTATTTCAATCGAAACCGCAACCGATTGGAGACCTATGGCTACTAATCATGAGCTCGTGCTCTACGTTATGACCGGCTGCCCGTATTGCATAAAGGTCAAGCGCTTTTTGGCCGATAACGGCGTGACCATTCCCGAGCGCGATATCTCGACCGACCCCGTTGCCGAGCAGACGCTCATCGCCGTCGGCGGAAAACGCCAGGTTCCCTGCCTGTTTATCGACGGAAAACCGCTCTACGAGTCGAGCTACATCATCGCATGGGTGCAGGAGAACCTGCTCTAGTGCAACACAGCCATTGGGGACGTCCTTAAATGACCAGTCGTTAAAGAACGCCCCCGATGACTAGTTAGCCGTGGAAGCGAGCTGTGGGTGCAAGCAGCTGTTCGCGAAAGACGCGCTCGACGGCAGCGCGGTATTCGTCGACCTTTTTGGTCTTGCGTACGATCTTGTGGACGGTAGCGGGATCAGCGAAAGCGCACTTGGCGTAGAACCACCACTCCTTCATGCGGAAGACCGCATTGCCGCCAATCTCTTCTGCATATGCCGCAAACAGCGTGTCGTGGAAGCGCTGCAGCTCAGCAGCCGTTGCAGCTGGGCCGCCCTTGACCATGCGAGCCAGCGCGGGGTTCGCGAGCAGGCCACGCCCCAACATCACATGGCGCGTGCCGGGATAGGCCTCCACCAGCGCGTCCATATCCTCAAGATCAAAAATGTCACCGTTATAGGCCACGGGAAACGGCGCCCGCTCCAACGTCTTGCCGTAAAACTCCTTGCGCGGCGAGCCCGTATAGCGGTCCTTTTGTACGCGCGGATGCACGATCAGCTCTGTCAGCGGCATGCGACAGTAAAGGTCGAGTACGCGCTCATACTCGTCATCGCTCTCCAGACCCAGTCTGGTCTTGACCGACACCAGCAACGGCGATCGCTCACACACGTCACTCAAGAACACCTCGAGCTCGTCGAGATTACGCAAGAAACCCGAGCCCTTGCCCTTGGCGACAACCGTTCCCGAGGGACAACCCAAGTTGAGATTGACCTCGCGATAGCCCATGTCGGCGAGCACCCGTGCCGCCCACACAAATTCGTCCGCGTTCTTGGACATCAGCTGAGGCACTACGTTGAGCCCCTGGTTATTGGCAGGATCGATCTCCTTAAACGCCTTGCCGCCAAAGCGGTTTCCCACCCGCGGCGGCGGCAAAAACGGCGTGTAATAGCAATCGAGCGCACCGAAGCACTCCGCATGCACACGACGGAATACATGCCCGGTAATCCCCTCCATGGGGGCCAGCGAAAGGATCATCTACTCTTCTCTCATATCAACACAACAAAGGGGCCGTCCCTTTGTCACATGCATTATGCCTTGCGCTTCAGGCGATTCACAAGGAAGAGGTAGCTACTGAACGATGACCACCCTCCAGCCGCACCCCATACAACGAGGTTTAATACTTTTCCCGAGAAGTGAACGAGTGAAAACGGGCCCCCGAAGCATCGGCACTTTCGAGATGCAATTTCCTGCGGTTTTGCCAGCCAAATCCTGCGGGTTTGACGTCTAAAAATGTCGATGCTTCGGAGGTCCAAGTATGGCCGTTCACTTCTCGGAAAAGTATTAGACCTCGATTTACATGCCACTCAATGTGACAAAGTGGCTGCTCCTTTGTCACATTCGATGAAAAAGGGCACCGATGTTAGTCGATGCCCCAAAGCGGCTGCAGGTTAAGCCCTACAGCGTATGTCTAAGACGAATCGAACTATTCGTCCCAGGAGAGGTTCTTACCAGTCTTTTTTGCCAGCAGCAAGAACAGGCCGATAATAACGTTGCATGCGATGCAGAAGATGAAGACGCCCTGGAAGGAGCCGACAAGCTCATAGACCTTCATCATAACGGGCATGCCAAAGGCGCCGACGATATAGCCCACGGAGCAGATCAGCGCGAAGATGCGACCGAAATCGCGGGAGCCAAAGACATCCATAACCAAAACGGTCAGGGCAGTGCCAGCGATGACGTACATTACGTCGTTCACGCCTGCTGCGAGGATGCTGAGCGTCGAGTTGCCGCTGCTCATCATGAGCATGACAAAGGAGAGGATGGAGACAGCGAGCCAGCCCAGAATGGCCTTCGTGCTGCCGAACCTATCGCAAGTGGTGCCGACGATCGGATTGAGGAACAGATCGAAGAGCGATGCAGCGGATACCATGAAGCCGCCCACCATGGGGCTAAAACCAACCTCGGAAGCATACGTCGGGAAGAGCTGGTTCATGCAGCAAGTGAGCTGAACGAGACAGAGGAAGCCGATGCAGAAGAAGAAGGCAGGCGACTTAATGGCGCGCGCATAGCTAACGCCACGCGTGCTATCCTCGGTCGTCTCCTCGGTCTCGGTGACCGTCTCGCCCTCGACGTAGCCATAGGGCAGCATGCCCTTGTCCTGAGGCTTATAGCGAATAATCAGGACGGAAGCGGGGAGAATGAGCACGGCGGAGACGCCAGCGAGCACCAGATAGCCAGTCCTCCAGCCAGCGGCCTCGATGACAGAGGTGATGACGGGGCTCATGATGAGCATGTAAATCGAGTTCACTGCCCAAGCGAGACCGATTGCCAGGCCACCAGATTTTTTGAACCACTGGTCAATAACGTCGGACATGGCGACGCCGGTGGTGAAGGCGAAGCAAACGCCAATCAGGGCGCCAGCGGCGATGAACATCCAGACTTCGGTGTAGAAGGCCATGCCTGCGCCGGCAGCAAGCAAAATAAGCTCGACAACGGGGAGCCAAACCTTGCCAACGACCTTGGGAATGAGTTTTCCGACAAACGGAAGAGCTGCCGCAAGACCAATGAGCGTTGCGGTGAAGTAATACGAGAAGATGGAATAGTCAAACCCGAACTCCTCGCACACGGGTGCGACGAAGGAGCCCGCGATGACGCTATAGGATCCGGTCGTGCCGGCAGACATAAGGCCGAGCGCGATTACGAGAACCCATGCGTAAACCTTGCTGCTCTTTAACTTTGCATTTTCCATTGATACAGCTCCTAGAGACCCAGAAGGGCACACATAACGGCCTTGATGGTGTGCTGACGGTTCTCTGCCTCACGGAAGATGACCGAAGCGTTGGCCTCAAAGCACTCGTCGGCAATCTCAAAGCCCTCGGTGATGATTTCGCGATGGAGGTCGTTCTTGCACTGGTCGAGGAGCATTTTGCCGACACGGTGATCTGCGTTATGGACAGAGGGAAGCTCATGCATGCAGAAGATGTCGGGATTGTTGGTGCGCTTGCACAGCTCGCTGGTGACGCGATAGGGGTACAAAGACTCGGCATCGCCCAGCCAGGAGTTGTAGTCGTCGGGATCCAGAACCTCTTCGCCGCACTCGGGGTTGATGTAGCGCCACTCCTCGGTAACGATAACGTCAACGCCATCCAGGGCATCGAGGTCAGAGGTGATGGTAAAGGTCCTATTGGGAGCGTACTTGGCGTAGCAGGCCTCCACCTCTTCGATCATTTCCTTGCACATCTGATGACGGAGGTCGTCGGGGCCGATGGCGAGGAAGTCCATGTCGAGCATAGCGCACAGACGGCCATACCACACCGGGGCGCCGGCGCAGTTGCCAACGAAAGCCATCTTCTTGCCGCGGCTCGTACGCAAACCGCCCCATTGCTCTTCCATCGTAAGAGCGTCAGCGAGCATCTGAGTCGGGTGATCGCCGAGAGTAAGGGCATTGATGACCGGGATGTCAACCAGGTCGGCGACGTCATAGAGGAACTGCTCGTCCTTCTGTGCGCGATAGACGATGAGATCATACATGCCGTTAAAGACGCGCATGGCGTCCTTGACGGTCTCGCAGTCACCCATGTGGGAGTTGGTCAGATAAGTGAAGCCCATGCCCAAATCGTTGCAGGAGGTCTCGAATGCGCAACGAGTACGGGTCGAGCCCCACTCAAAGTTGGCGAGGACGTTTTTGCCGGGGAAGTAGCGCTGGTCGACACCAGACTTCTTCTGAGCCTTAAGGTTCCAGGCAAGATCGATGAGATAGCGGAAATCCTCGGAGGAGAGATCATGGATGTTGATGTAGTCGCGACCGCGGAGGCTGTTGTTCATGCCTATTTCCTTTCGAATTATTATCAAAATTATTGTTGAATGTGTCCCCGAGGAAAACACGGATATCCCTCGGGGAGCGGTACATGTGGCGCCTAAGCCAAAGAGCGCAGGCTCTAAGGCTCACTAACGACTGGCCGCCACGTCCTTAGTCCAGCAGTGCACGCCGCCGCCGGACAGGTTAAGCGCGAGGGAATCAATCATGATGACCTTGCGATCGGGGAAGCAGCTCTCAAGAACTGCCTTGGCCTGCTCATCCTTCTCTTTCACGACCTCGCTCATGCCCTCGTGGTAATAACGCTGGCCAAGAACGACGCCGTTGCAAATCAGGAAGTTGCAGTAGCTCGCTGCGGCGTAGAAGTGGACGGGGCCCTCGGGCCAGGGGGTGCCATCCATAAACTTGCCGCCCATTTCGTCGATGAAGCCCTTATAGAGCTCGTAATCTTCATCGCCAGGGGCGATAACGACTTCAATAGGCTCGGCGGTGGGCATACGAACGATCTCGAAGGGCTTGCCCTCCCAGTCCGTTTCGTTGCTCAGGATCTCGTAGGCTGCCTCAATGCGGCGACGAGACTCTGCTCCAGCCTTGCTCGAGGCTGCCTCTTCATCGGACACCTCGGCAAGAAGAATCTTGTTCGGAGTGATAAAGCGACACATCTCATCAATGTGAGCTGCAAAGCTCATGCCAAAGACGGGAGTTCCGTCTTCCTTCTCGTCGAGGATGCCCAGTCGATAGTCGTCGTCCTCGAGCATAGGCTGCGGAAGCCAGATAACCTTGTTGAGGTTGTAGATGCGCTTATACTCGGCCTCTATTTCCTCTTTCGTGAACTCGGGATTACGCTTGCGGCATTCCGTGTCCTCGATGGCGATCAGAGTGCCGTGACCGTCAAACTCGCGGTCGCCGCCCTCCGAAACCATTTCGGAATTGACGATATCGAAGCAACCGAGCGCAACCGCCATGTGAACGGCTGCCTTACGTGCGGACTGGCACTCCGGGGAGTTCTTGTCCCACACGCCGTAATAGGTCCAAGCGGGGTTGACCATATAAGAATGGCCCTTGTCGTCGACCATGATGCTGGGACCGTTGTCGCGGACATAGAAGTTGGAGTCTTCGAACTGCGTGATCTCGATGCGATCGAGATCAACCCCCTCCTCCTTCAGGCGCGAGCAAGCCTCCTCATAGGAGCCGGGGGTGCCGCAATTGAGGTTGACCGTAACGTCGCCATACTCGAGCAGAGCCTTGATCACGTCAACGCAGGGCTGGCGGTTATCGTAGCCCTCTGCACGGATGTAATCGGGAAGCCATGTCACATAGACGTTGGAGCGCTTCTCGAACTCGCCCGGCATACGATAGTTCTCGTACATGGTTGGTCCTTCCGTCGGGTTTCCCGCGATGCTGTCCGGCCGCGACAATAGCGGGGTTTCACCTGCTATAGTACTACTATACCTACCGTTCGGTAGATAATTTTGAATAATTGCCGCTCGCCTACTGATACATACCGTTCGCCGTATATAGTGGTCATGTTTGGACACGAATTGATGTTCCGTTGCCATCCTTAATAATGTTGGTAGTGCGGAAGTGATTTGCAATGGAGAAATGCAGCGTGAGCACAAGAAAAAAAATATTGGACGCAATGTACGATCTTGTGGCAGAAGTCGGTTATGACAAAGCGTCTATCGGAAAGATTTGCGACTTTGTCGGTATATCCAAGCCGTCGGTGTACTACTACTTTCCCTCAAAAGAGGAGATTTTCACTACGCTCTTGGACAGCATGTTTCCGACCATTGACTATCAGCGCGACTACTCGCTAATAGTCGATAGGGACGGGTTCAAGGCCGCGCTTATCGAGCTCGGCAATTCAGTTATAGGTGGCTATCGAAGCGATGAAAAGCGCCGGCGCGTGCTGGCCGAGGTTAGCGTTCAAGCAAATCGAATTCCTGCAGTTCAGGAACGTCAAGCGACGGCGACCAAACGAACCATGGATGCGCTTAAAGACATCCTTCTTCATGGTGTAGAGATTGGCGCGTTTTCCGATAGCGCCGACGTAATGCTCTACGTACAAATTCTTTATACCGTTCTGGAGGGAGCAAGCAATACGGTCGCTCAAGGTGAGGATATTGATGAGAAAGCGGTTTGGGCGGGAATAGTCGAGCTTATGTTCAAATAGACCAACCAAGCTGAAGCGCATGTTGGCGCCCATGGTGCCTGCGGGCAACCTTTAAAACGAAAACAGGGGTCGACTCCAATCTGGCTTGGAGTCGACCCCTGTTGCGTGGCAATCTATGCCGGTGCAATCGGCGCTTATTACTTTTCAGCAGCCTTATTGAGAAAGCCGGAAACGATAGCAAACGCAGCAATCATAAGGTTGCAGGCAATGCAGAAGATAAATACTCCCTGGAATGACCCTGCCATGCCGTAAACCTTCATCATGACCGGCATTCCAAAAGCACCGACGACATAGCCCGCTGAGCAAACGATCGAATAGATCCTTCCAAAATCGCGTGATCCAAAGAGCGAGAGGAGAAGCATCGGCATTGCGGTTCCAACGATGGCGAACATGACATCGTTTACACCAGCTGCAATGATGGAAACGGTCTCATTGCTTCCGCCAATGATAAGAAGCAGGAATGAAAGAATGCTGACACCTGTCCATGCGACCGTTGCTTTAATAGCGCCAAGCTTGTCGCATGTTTTGCCCACGAAGGGATTTAGGAAGATATCGGAGAGTGAAGCTGCCGAGACCATTAAGCTTCCTACGATAGGATTGAAACCGACCTCGCTTGCATAGGTTGGAAACAGCTGGTTCATGCAGCAGGTGAGCTGCGCCACGCAAAGCAAGAGGACACAGAGAATAAAAGACGGCGTTTTCGCGGCATCGCGGAGTGCCATGCCCGAAAGGACATCTTCCTGCTCATCGGCGCTGCAGCTCTCATGGGTTTCGGAGACGGTCTCTCCGTACGGAAGCATATTGCGATCAGAGGGGTTAAGGCGAATGATAAATGCGCTTGCAGGCAAAATCATAGCTGCAGAAACGGCCGCAAGCACGATGTATCCCGTACGCCAGCCTTGCTGCTCGATGACCAGCGTAATGACAGGACTCAATAACAGCGTGCAGAGAGAATTAACGCCCCAAGCGAGGCCGATGGCGAGACCGGACGATTTGCTGAACCATTGGTCAATGACATCGGACATGCAGACGCCCGTTGTAAACGAAAAGCAGATGCCGATCACTGCGGCGGAGACGGTGAACATCCAGACCTCGGTGTAGAACGCCATTGCGGCGCCGGCGGCAATAAGGACGAGTTCAATGCAAATATGCCATGGTTTGCCGATTACTTTTGGAATGAAGCGACTCAAAAGCGGAAGCCCAAGCGCAAGGCCAAGAAGAATCGCGGTGAAATAGAAAGAAAAAGAAGTGTAGTCAAAGCCCAGATCTTCACATACTGGAGCAACGAATGAGCCGGCAATAATGCTATATGTGCCAGTTGTTCCGGCGGACATTAAGCCGAGCGCAATAACGACGACCCAAGCAAATGCGCCGCTTTCACGGAGACAATCTTTTTTGGCTGGTGTGGTGAGAGTCATGGTTGCTCCATTTCTATCGGCAATACATCCTATATGCCTACCGATAGGTATATAAACCAGAGGACTCTTCGTCAAGCATTAAGCGGGGAGAGGGAGTTCTTAACCTGCCGAACGGTAATTAGACCCCGTTTTCGCAAGGGTCTCAATGTGACAAAGGGACTGTCCCTTTGTCGCATTATTCGGAGCGCAGGGCTTCGACGGGGTCCTTCTTGGATGCGCTGCGGGCCGGCAGCAGGCCGGCAACGACCGTCAGCAGCACTGAAATTGCGATGAGCACCAGCGCATCCTGCACGGGCAGGCTCATCAGATTGGGCACCTGTTTGGCCGCAAGCGCCCAGGTATTAACCGGAAAGCTCACGAGCACCACGACGACAATGGCAAAGACGCCGGCGATGAGGCCCTCGATAAAGGTCTCGGCATTGAATACGTTGGCCACGTTGCGCTTCGACGCGCCGATCGCGCGCAGGATGCCAATCTCCTTTTTGCGCTCCAGCACGCTGATGTAGGTGATGATGCCGATCATAATGGAGCTCACCACTAGGCTGATGCTCACGAATGCGATGAGCACCAAGCTGATGGTATTCACAATGTCGGTCACCGAGCCCATAATGATTCCCATATAGTCGGTGTACGAAATCGCCTGCTCATCGTGGCCAGCAGCTTTGACCTGCTTGTTATACGCATCGATATGGTCGAGCACGCGCTCCTTCGCCTCAAAGTCGCGCGGGAAAATCTTGACCGAGATGGGGTCTGCCTCGTCCGCATAACCCAGTGTGGTCAGGTTGTTGTCATAGGTAAGCTGCGATGCCTTGGCATAACTCATCATAAGCGAACTCAGGTCCTCGGCGTCCATGTTGAAGTGGATGGCGCGGGCAAAGGCGCTCGCATCCACACGCATAGCGCTCGCCAGGTTGGCAAAACTCGATGACATCTGCGTCGCCATCTGGCCCATGAGCCCTGCCGCGCCTGCCTTGAGCTGAGTTGACACCGTCGTCGCAATCTGGTCGCTGATCGACTTCATCATCTGATCCAGAGCCTGCTGCAGATACGGAGCCAGCTGCTTTTGTACATAGTCGGTCATCGCCTGCTGCAGGCGCTCGGCCAGGGCATCGCCGCCGAGTGCCTTGAGCTGAGCCAGGATTTGCTGGGCTGCCGTATCACTCTCAAGATACGTCGAGAACGCGGCGGCAAGCTTTGACGCGTCCTTAAGATCTTCGGGCGTCAGCGCCTTAAACTGTTCCGACTGCATAAAGCCCGTGAACAGTTGGTTGGCGAGCGCCCCCACTTGCTGCATCTGCTCGGGTGTAAGCTCCAACCCATCGAAGACACCCGAGAAATCGGGGGCTGGCGCCTTAGACATGATGTCGCTGAAGTCGATATCCTTCCCTACGCCCGAAAGGTCAATGTCCAGCTCGGACAAGTCAAGACACGACGGGTCCATACCGCCGGCAACACCCGAGAGCACGGAGGTATCGAACGAGAACGCGCTCTTGAGCGCCGCCTCGTCCACACTGAACATGCTGCCCAGATCCACGCCTTGTTTGGCCTCGCCTTGCAGTTCGTCGAAGGTTTTGCCCGTAAAGACATCCGTCTCGGGGTGGGCGAGTTGCTCCCGCACAATCTGCGAATCGGCGGCGCGCTCCATAAGCTGGCGAGTCAGCGCATGTGTATAGGCAATGCCCGGAGACAACGCACTCGCATTGGCCGTCTCGTTAGGGCGCACCACACCCACGATGTGTACGTCGATGCCATCGGCAACCTTGGCGGCCATAAAGTCGGCGTCACCAGACATGTCGGTCCACATGCCGGTCTCTTCGTTTTTGCGATAGGCATCGGCCGGCGACAGCACCTTAAACGTCGTGGACAGCGCATCGTCGTAGGTAAAGTCGGTGCCGGTCTCGGGTGCTTTGACCCCACCGTCGGCCGTCATGGCACTGTTTACCAGATCGTTGAGCTCATCGATATCCAGCGCACCGATGCTGTAGAGCGTATAGTCGCCCACCGTACCGCGGCTCGAAAGCACCATCACGGCTTCGTTGGCAGACGTGGGCCAATGACCGGCGACGACATCGTACTGGCTGTCGAGCAGGCTCTGGTCGTCAATCATCTCGTTAAAGACCGAGGTTCCCATGGATTCCATGCTCACCGTTGCCGCCGAACTCGCGCCTCCGCTCATGGCCTCGGTCATGGCGTTGGGCACCAGCCGGACAGGCTTCTCATCGCCCTTGCCGGCACGATAGACAACCGGCGATACACCGTAGCCGTACTGAATGGCGTTGACCTCTTTGTCGATACCGTCGCCGCCGTCGTCAAGCCATGCCTTAAAGCTCGTCATGTCGTTGGACTTAACGCTCGCAAACATATCCTTTACGGCCGTGACCACGGGAATCTTATCGGTTTCGGCACTGTCGTCGGACGAATCCACGTTTTCAGGCGAGTCATCATCCGCAGCCCCCTGTCCGCCCATCATG
>JAUUSS010000173.1 GCA_030841765.1 Collinsella aerofaciens
GCACAACCTTGCCAAGGTTGGGGTCGCGGGTTCGAGCCCCGTTGTCCGCTCCATTTGGGCGTTTAGCTCAGGGGGAGAGCGCTTCCCTGACACGGAAGAGGTCAGAAGTTCAAATCTTCTAACGCCCACCAAATGTTCGCAGCTCAGAGGCTATGTCCTCTGGGCTGTTTTGTTTTGCTACCAAGCACGCCGTCAAATATGCCACCAAATATTGATCCAAGGTCCCCGTAGAGGTGCCGGCAGATTGCATACGTCCTGGCCGACCGTGACCGCAACATGTTGGTCAAGCATAATCTTTTGGATTCTTTTGGCGTGAGCGGCTTGGTTTTGGTAGGATTTGTCAGCGGCTTGACTAAGGGGGTTTTATAACTGCCATGCAGGTAGCCGTGTTGGTAACGTTTTACCGACTTCCCAAGAACCCCTCATTTTTAATGCGTCTGCAAAATGACTAATTGCTTTGACCTGCTGAAACACTATATGTTGTGTTTGACCTAAAAAAAGAATACAGGATATAGATGCCTCTTTGTCGTATGATAGATGGCGGACAGAGAACGAGAACCTTATTCGCCCCATTTGGATAGATCTTTGAGCCCCTTGATTGGCTGCGAGGATTGTCCGCATGAGGGACTATGGTTATCGAGAACACAGATTGCGCGACGGCGCCGCAAGACAGGGGCACGCCCTGCCGGGCATCGTTTGGCTCTGAAGCGCAATGAGACTACGACGCGAAAGAGGCAAGAGGATGAAGATCATCAAGCGCAGCGGCACCGAGGTTGTCTTTGACATCGATAAGATCGTCAATGCCATCCGTGCCGCAAACTTGGAGGTCGAGGAGAGCTCTCGTCTTACCGACCGCCAGGTGGTTTACGCGGCACAAAACGTCGCCGAGGCATGCGAGAACGCGGGCCACACTGTTTCGGTCGAGGAGATTCAGGATTTGGTCGAGGACGAGATCATGCGTCTCGACTGCTACGAGGTTGCCCGCCACTACATCATCTATCGCTATGTTCAGAGCCTGAAGCGCCAGAAGAACACGACCGATGACAAGATCCTGTCGCTGATCGAGTGCAACAACGAAGAGGTTAAGCAGGAGAACTCCAACAAGAACCCGACCGTCAATTCCGTTCAGCGTGACTACATGGCCGGCGAGATCTCCAAGGACCTGACCCAGCGTGTGCTGCTGCCCCAGGAGATTGTGGATGCTCACAATGAGGGTCTGATTCACTTCCATGATTCGGACTACTTTGCCCAGCACATGCATAACTGCGACCTGGTGAACCTGGAGGATATGCTCCAGAACGGTACTGTTATTTCGGGCACGCTGATCGAGAAGCCGCACAGCTTCTCGACTGCCTGCAACATCGCGACGCAGATCATCGCTCAGGTTGCTTCCTCCCAGTACGGTGGCCAGTCGATTTCGCTGACCCATCTTGCCCCGTTCGTCGAGGTGAGCCGTCAAAAGATTCGCGGCGAGGTCGCCCGCGAGCTCGAGGAGCTTGGCGTTTCCGCATCTCCCGAAAAGGTCCGCGAGGTTGTTGAGGACCGCCTGCGTGACGAGATCCGTCGCGGCGTTCAGACGATTCAGTATCAGGTCGTGACCCTTATGACCACGAATGGCCAGGCGCCGTTCGTGACGGTCTTTATGTATCTCAATGAGGCCCGTACGCCCCAGGAGAAGCACGACCTTGCCATGATTGTGGAGGAGACGCTTCGTCAGCGCTATGAGGGCGTTAAGAACGAAGCCGGCGTGTGGATTACCCCGGCGTTCCCCAAGCTCATCTACGTGCTCGAGGACGATAACGTTCACGAGAATTCCCCGTACTTCTACCTGACCCAGCTGGCTGCTAAGTGCACCGCCAAGCGCATGGTGCCCGACTACATCTCCGAGAAGAAGATGCGCGAGCTCAAGCTGTCGAAGGGCGAGACCGCGGGCAACGGCGACTGCTATACCTGCATGGGTTGCCGCAGCTTCCTGACGCCCGACCGCTCCGGTAACGGATTTAACAACGTGGCCAACGCGCTGAACTATGACCCGAACAAGCCCAAGTACTACGGTCGCTTTAACCAGGGCGTTGTGACCATCAACCTGCCCGATGTCGCGCTGAGCTCGCATCAGGACATGGATAAGTTCTGGAAGATCTTCGATGAGCGCCTTGAGCTGTGCCACCGTGCCCTGCTGTGCCGTCATGAGCGCCTGATGGGTACGCTTTCTGACGCCGCACCGATTCTGTGGCAGTACGGCGCCCTCGCTCGTCTGAAGAAGGGCGAGACAATCGATAAGCTGCTCGTGGGCGGATACTCCACCATCAGCCTGGGCTATGCCGGCCTGTATGAGTGCGTCAAGTACATGACGGGCCACAGCCACACCGAGAAGGAGGGCACGCCGTTTGCCATGGCCGTCATGCAGCGCATGAACGACAAGTGCGCCGAGTGGAAGGCCGAAAGCGAT
>JAUUSS010000046.1 GCA_030841765.1 Collinsella aerofaciens
CTTCGAAGGCTACGGATAGGGTAGCTAAAAAAGCCCCGTCCCAAAAAGACTACCCCTACCTTACACAACGGTAAGGCAAGCGTAAGCCATATCGATGGTAGCCGACTCGTCTTCTTGCGACTATAGATGCCGTAGACTAATTGCAAGAAAGGACTCGGTATGCAAACCACGCACATGGCGACCCCGGTACTGGAGGTCGCGCATCTCGAAAAGGTATACGGCGCGTTGGGCAACGTGACCCGCGCGCTCAACGACGTCAGCTTTACCGTCAACCGCGGCGAGTTCGTTGGCATCATGGGCGCTTCGGGCTCGGGCAAGTCGACGTTGCTCAACTGCGTCTCGACCATCGATAGCGCCACAAGTGGCACGATCCGCATCAACGGGCAGGACGTGACGCGCATGAAGCAGGTCAAGCTCTCGCAGTTCCGCCGCGAGGAGCTGGGCTTTATCTTCCAGGACTCCAACCTGCTCGATACGCTCACGGCACGCGAGAACATCGCTCTGCCGCTCACCATCGCCCGCACAAACTCGGCAGAGATCTCGACCCGCGTGCAGGATGTGGCAGCGCGCCTGTCTATCAGTCAGGTGCTCGACAAGTATCCCTACCAGATGTCCGGCGGTCAGCAGCAGCGCGTTGCCGCGGCTCGCGCGCTCGTTACCGACCCCACCATGATCATGGCCGACGAGCCCACCGGCGCCCTCGATTCCAAGAGCGCTCGCCTGCTGCTCGAGAGCCTGGAGGCCCTTAACCGCCGCCTACGCGCCACCGTGCTCATGGTCACGCACGACAGCTTTGCCGCCAGCTACACGAGCCGTGTGCTGTTCATTCGCGACGGCAAGATCTTCACCGAGCTGCGCCGCGGCGACACCGACCGCCGAGAGTTCTTCGACCGCATTATGGAGGTCGTTGCCATGATGGGCGGTGAGGGCTCCGATGCTCTGTAAACTCGCTTGGGGCAACGTCCGCCGCGCCGGCCGCGACTACCTCGTCTACCTTTTGACGCTCACCCTGGGCGTCACGGTCTTCTATGCTTTTAACACCATCTCGATGCGGGTCGACATCGCCGGAATCGATGAAGAGGGCTTGGTGCAGGTTATGGGCAGCATACTCGGCGACCTGACGTACTTTTTGGCCGGTGTCATGGCCTTTTTGATGGTGTACGCCAATAACTTCATCATGAAACGCCGCAAGAAGGAGTTTGCCCTGTACCAGGTGCTCGGCATGGGGCGCGGGCGCGTCGCTACGATCATGGCGCTCGAGACCGTGATAGTATCGGTCGTGGCCTTTGTCGCCGGCATTGTGCTGGGTGTGGGACTCTCCCAGCTCATGACGTTCTTTACGGCCTCGCTCTTTAAGACACAGATCGCCAATTTCCGCTTCTTTTTCTCGATGCATGCGTTCAATCTGACCCTTGCCTGCATGCTCGTAATGTTTGTGCTCACGCTACTGCTGAACCTCCGCGCCGTGCGTCGTACCAAACTCATCGAGCTTATGGGCGCCGAGCGTCGCAACGAGAGCATCAAGACACGCAACCCCTGGATCGCGATTGCCATCTTTGCCGTGGGCGCGGTGCTGGTGGGCGTGGCCTATTACCGTCTGCTACGTGATGGGTTCCCGCTAACCGCGACGGACAGCAAGCTGCAAGAGGCCATGAACCAGTTTGGTATTACGACCGCTATGGTTACCGTGGGCACCTTTGCCCTGTTCTGGGGACTCTCGGGCATGCTCATCAAGCTGCTGCAGAGCCTGCGCGGCGTGTATTGGCGCGGCCTCAACATGTTTACCGTGCGCCAGCTTGCGGCGAAGGTCAACACGGTGTGCTTTTCGATGGGCGTCATCGCGATGCTCCTGTTTTTGGCCATCACCTCGGTGACGTGCGGTATGTCAATTGCCAACGTGATGAATGAAAACCTGGAGCGCTATAACCCTGTTGACGTGTCTCAGACGTATGTCTATTACACGCCCGATACACTCGACTACTACAAAGGGTATGCCAATCCGTCTGAGGTCGATCGCATGGTGTTGGCCGATACAACGGTCGATTTGTACCCTGCATGGCACGGCAAGGGCAAGTCGGCGGACAACAACGACGAGACCGGCAAGAAGGTCGATATCTCCGATGTTGCCGGTGAGCATGTGCAGATCGATTCGTATCTGAGTTACCCATTTGGCGGCTCGAATCCTTCGGTGACCCCAAGTGAGATGTGCAAGATCATGGGCGAAAAGCTTCCCAAAGCGTTCGGGGGTAGCAATGCCGATACGATGGGTCTGTTTGTGACGCCGGCGAGCCAGTACAACAAACTGCGTCAGATGATGGGCGAGGAGCCGGTGAGCATTGGCCTCGACCAGTACTTGCTTACGTGTGATATGGGCGGTGATCTGGGCGACCTGTACACCAAATACATGGCCGGCGGCCATACCCTCACCTTGGGCGGGCATGAGCTCAAGCCCGCAACCGATAAGTCGGACAAGGACACGGCGGCCATCGCCAACTCGGCGATGAGCAGTAATCCGGGTACCGTCGTCGTTGCCGACGAGCTGTTGTCCCAACTTAATCTGCAGCCGTATTCCAGTAGCCTGCTCGTTAACTACAAACAGGGGATGGATGCGACCGAGGCAGACGAGAGCATTAAATATACGGTGCTCGACAATCTGCTCGTTGACGGCAAGGAGCCGGGGTCGTGGGGAATCTTCATCACACGCTCCGAGATGTACACGCAGGCAGCGCAAATGAACGGCATGATTAGCTATCTGGCTATCTACATTGGCTTTGTTCTGGTCGTTGCGTGCGCGGCGATACTGTCGATCCAGCAGCTCTCCAATGTGGCCGACGGCAGCCGCAACTATCGTGTGCTGGCACAGATCGGCTGTGACGACCGCCAGATTCGCCATTCGGTGATGGCGCAGCAAGCGGTATTCTTCCTGTTCCCGCTGGCAGTGGGGCTGGCTCACTCCTTTGTGGCGCTCAAGGTGATCATCGAGCTGGTGAGCACGTTCGGCAACATGAGCATAGGCGGCACCGTGGGCCTCACCTGCGCGATCTTCCTGGCAGCCTATGGTGGTTACTTCCTGGTAACGTACCTCATGAGCGCCGGCATGGTACAAGCCGCCATCGCCACCCGCTACAGCGAGTAACAAGCGGGCAAAACCGTCGCAAAATCAGAGCGAATAACCGCCGCGAAGGGAGTCCAGCTCCCTTCGCGGCGGTATTTTGCGTATCTAGAGCATCTCAGATGCAAGTGAGTAGGCTTTTTTGGATCTGCCGAGCACATCGCGGCAAGTGCTCAATAAAATCGCAGGTCAGGGCTGTGGCGTTTTGAGGTGTGCTCGGCATCCCGCCAAAAGCCTACTCACTTGGTTTTACTGCTAGAAAACCGCCGCGAGGGAAAGTAGCTCCCTCGCGGCGGTTTTTGGCGTTTGCCCAGATAAAACCTGCCAAAATAAACCTGTCCCTTTTTGGCAGGTTATCGCTTCCAAAAGTGGAGGATGAGCGTCGTGCGGTTTTGCTGTTCGGTTTTGACCAGGATGTTGTGGATGTGGGTCTTGACGGTGCCCACGGCAAGGAATAGCTCGTCAGCGATCTCTTGGTTCGATTTGCCCAGTACGACCAGACGCATAACTTCGGTCTCACGGTTGGAGAGCTTGTAGGCGTTGCGATAGAAGGGCATCTGCTCTTCGATGTGTCGATCAAGATCGCTGACGTTCTTTTCCTCGGGCGCCTCCTGCATGCGGATTGAAAGCACGTGGTAGGAGTAGATGATCAGCAGAATTGCAAAGTAGCACGCAAAGACGTTCTCGCTAAAGTTGCGCTCGGATAGGTACAGCTGCAGCCAGGAGGGTGCCAGACTCATGGGGACGACCAAGATGTTGTAGAAGTCCTCGGCAACGATGCACCCGACCAGAATGGCGCCGATAATGAGGTGCTTTCGTTGATTGTTGACGCGCGCCTTAAGCTCGACCTGCGTGCTTTTATGCGCCGTCCAAAAGATATAGAGCCCCACAAATACAAGGAATACCTGACGCATCGTGTAGTAGAGCCATTGATGCATGGGGCCGTAGGGGACAGCGACAATGATCAGCAGCTCGCTCAGGAAGAACGTTGCGACGGGAATTACAAACTGCTTTTTTGAATGTTTGTCGAGCAAGTCCATGGCGATGAGCCAAATAAAAGCTTGTGAAGCGGTTGCCACAAGCGTCCGCAACACAGGCATGGTAATTGAGTAATAGTCGCTGGCCGGAAAACTCTGGTTTTGCAGCGTGTATTCAAAAAAGAAAATCTCGGTCATCTCGATGGCATAGCAAATAAAAACGCCGCTGCCATAGATAAAGAAGCGTCGACGAGACGAGGCATAGGCGGCAAGCGAAAGCACTGCCGTCACAATACAAATCAGGAGAATCGCTAGGGTATAGAAGAACATCAGGGTGTTCATCTGTCACCGTCCCATTTCATTTATCTATGGCCGAGTCCTGTATATCTTGTGGGATATAGACGTCTCAACCCTTCGTTACATTGCGGATTGGGCGCCGAGATACAGCATAGCCGTATACCGTTTGCGGTTCTAGATAGTAAACCCCTGCAAGCTGTTTACCTGCGGGTTTATATTGGTTTAGAGGGGGTGTAACTCCGTGAACGGTCTTTAATCCCGAATAAACTAGGTAAAAATTGCATACGGGTGAATGATGGTCTTGTCAACACGAGGCGTGATGTTCGAGCGTCTCATAGTAATAGTCGGCAAGACCGGCGGAAAGGAAATTGACATGGCACTGCCTAAGGATTTCATCGACACCAATGACTTCACCAAAGAGCAGATCCTGGCTATCGAGGATCTTGGCCTGGCAATGAAGAAGGCCATCAAGGTTGACGGTTATTATCCGCACCTGCTCCGCAACAAGAGCCTTGGCATGATCTTCCAGCAGGTCTCCACCCGCACTCGTCTTTCCTTCGAGACCGCTATGACCGACCTCGGCGGCCATGCTCAGTTCTATGGCCCTGGCACCATCCAGCTCGGCGGTCACGAGTCCCTGGGCGACACCGCTCGCGTTATGGGCTCGCTGCTCGACATCATGATGGCTCGCGTTGACCGTCACAAGGACGTCGTCGGCCTCGCCGAGGGCTCTGCTGTGCCCGTCATCAACGGCATGTCCGAGTTCAACCACCCCACGCAGGAGATGGGCGACCTCATGACCATGCTCGAGAACCTCCCCGAGGGCAAGAATATCGAGGACTGCACCCTGGCCTTCATCGGCGACGCCACCCAGGTCTGCGTCTCCCTCATGTTCATCGCCTCCAAGGTCGGCATGAAGTTCGTCCAGTTTGGACCTAAGGGCCACCAGATCCCCGACGGCGGCCTGCACGTTGGCACCGTCGAGGAGCGCGCCGAGTTCGGCAAGCAGATGATGGCCATCGCCGAGGAGAACTGCAAGGTCTCCGGCGGCTCTGTCGTCATCTCCGACGACATCGAGTGCATCAAGGGCGCCGACTTCATCTACACCGACGTGTGGTATGGCCTGTACGACGAGGAGGTCTCGGGCGAGAACTACATGGACGTGTTCTATCCCAAGTATCAGGTCACCATGGACATGATGAACTTCGCCGGCCCCAACTCCAAGTTTATGCACTGCCTGCCGGCCACCCGCAACGAGGAGGTCGTCGACGAGGTCATGGACGATCCCGAGCGCTCCCTGTGCTGGGTCGAGGCCGAGAACCGCAAGCACTCCATCCGTGCTCTCCTTGCCGCCCTGGGCAAGCGCACCCCGCTCAACGACGAGGGTGTCGAGTACTCCGCCAAGGCTGAGCTCCACGCCGCTCTCGAGGCTCTCGAGCAGCTCTAAGCCTCAAGGCTTCTAAAAGCACGTTTGCGGGCGGCGGATGCTCGTCTCCTGTCGCCCGCTCACCGAGGCCCAAGCAATTGCCTTAATACCTTAGGGCCTCGGATCTGTCCAAGACTGAGCGAAGGAGCTCATCATGAGCGACGGAAAGAAAAAGCTTTCCTTCTTGACGGTCATTTCGACCATCATCTGCGTCGTCTTCGTTTGCGAGGCCGCCGCTCCTGCTGCCGCCATTGGCAACCAGCAGTTCTTCTGGTGGATCTTCCTGATCCTGACCTTCCTGCTTCCCTACGGCATGGTTGTCGCCGAGCTCGGTACCACCTATGACGGCGAGGGCGGCATTTACGACTGGGTACGCGATGGCCTGGGCGACAAATGGGGCGCCCGCATCTCGTACTACTACTGGGTCAACTACCCGCTGTGGATCGCCTCGCTGGCTACCATGTTCCCCGACATTTTGGGCATGGTCTTTGGCGTCGAGTTCAACTTGATCGCCAAGATGGGTATCGATCTTGCCTTTGTGTGGATCGTCTACCTCATGGGCCGCTCCAAGGCGGCCGACTCCGAGTGGGTCCTTAACGGTGGCGCCATCATCAAGGTCGCCGTCGCCGTTATCGTTGGCGCTTTGGGCATTTGGTATGCCATGGAGAACGGTTTTGCGAACGACATGTCCGCTGCCACCTTCCTGCCCGAGCTCACCAACACCAACGCTCTCGGCTACCTGTCGATCATCATCTTTAACTTCATGGGCTTCGAGGTCATCTGCACCATGACCGACGACATGGCCGATCCCGCTCGCGATATCCCCAAGGCTATCATCGTCGGTGGCCTGTCCATCGCCGTGATCTACCTGTTCGCTGGTTTTGGCATCGGCGCTGCTGTGCCGGCCGATTCCATCGACCTCGACTATGGCATGATTGTCGCAGTCCAGACCATGGTGGGCGACTCCATGATCTTCAAGGTCATCTGCATCGCCTTCCTGATCACCCTGTTCGCCAACATGGCCGCCTGGTCCTTCGGCGTCAACTCCGTCGCCCGCTATGCTGCTGAGCACGGCAACATGCCCAAGGTCTTCGCCTCGATGATCTCCGAGGACGACATGCCCAACGGCGCCAACCTGGTCAACGCTGTCGTTGCCTCCCTGGTGCTGTGCTTGCAGCTGGTTCCCATCGACGCCATCTCCAACGGTGTTTTCTGGATGCTCTTCGGCACCTCCGTCGTCTTCCTGCTGCTCACCTACATCCCGATGTTCCCGGCATTCCTCAACCTTCGTAAGAACGACCCGAACCGTGAGCGCATCTTCACGTTCCCGTTTAAGGGCGCCATGATGAAGGTCATGCTGGCCATCCCCTGCATCGAGCTGGTTCTTGCCATCGTTGCAACGCTGGTACCGTTCTCCGCCGCTGAAATTGGCGACAAGGTCCCGATGATCGTCATCTTCATCGTGCTCGTGCTCATCGGTGAGGTCGTCCGCGTCGTCAGCGCCAAGGGCCGCGAGACCGAGTACAAGGGTCTGACCCCTGAGCTCGCAGCCCAGCGTCTCGCTGAGGAGGCCGCCGAGGCCGAGGAGAACTAGAGCACCCGGTTCTGGGGCTCCAACCCTCCTCGTGTACCAACGCGCGCTTCGTCGGGCTTGTCGCTCCCGACTCCGGGCACTCTAGCCTCTTCGGAGGCGTGCCCAAGCGACAGTTTTGATAACCATTCCCCCGGGGTGGGTGTGAGCGATAGCTCCGGTAACTACCGCCCACCCCAATCTCTCTTCCGTATCCTTCGTGCGTTTTGTCTCCGCGCACTTGGTTACGTCGTCGCTTGCCGGTGCGATTCCGTGAAAACCGGCACCGGGCGCCCCGACCTTTGCCGGGGAACGGGCGCCTACCATCTCTTGGTTTTAGGCTGCGGGTAACCCGCCCGCAGCAAGCGATCGTTCGATTTGGAGGAAATCTTATGCGTACGATCACCGAGTCCGAGTCCACCCCCAAGGCCGACGGCTTCTTCATGCCCGCCGAGTTCGCCCCGCAGGATCGCGTGTGGATGGGCTGGCCCCACCGCACCGACACCTGGGCCCACGGCGCCAAGCCGGCCCAGAAGCAGTATGCCGCCATCGCCCGCGCCATCTCCGAGTTCACCCCGGTCTATATGTGCGCCAACCAGGTCGACTACGCCAACTGCAAGGCCGTCTTCGAGAACGACGAGAACGTCACCGTCATCGAGATGACCACCGACGACGCCTGGTTCCGCGACACTGCCGCCACCTACGTCATCAACGGCAAGGGCGAGAAGCGCGCCAACCACTGGCACTTCAACGCCTACGGCGGCCTCGTCGACGGCCTGTACTTCCCGTGGGACAAGGACGAGCAGATCGCCCTCAAGATGGCTGAGCTCTCCGGCTGCCGCCGCTATCGTCCCGATGACATGATCCTCGAGGGCGGCTCCATCACCGTCGACGGCGAGGGCACCCTTGTCGTGACCGACCAGTGCCTGCTTTCCCCGGGCCGCACCTGCTCTGCGGTTCTGGAGGAGGAAGAGGATCCCGAGTCCATCTGGCCCAAGTACCACAAGAAGTTTGAGCCCTGGAGCGAGGAGCTTCGCGCCTATATGGACGAGCACCTCAAGGATTACCTGGGTGTCGAGAAGGTCATCTGGGTCAAGGAGGGCATCGACCCCGAGGAGACCAACGGCCACATCGATGACGTCGCTACGTTCATCGCCCCGGGCGTCATGGCCTGCATCTGGACCGACGATCCCGAGTACCCGTTCTATGATCAGTGCCACGCTGCTTACGAGACCCTCTCCAACGCGGTTGACGCTAAGGGCCGCAAGATGAAGGTCTACAAGCTCTGCATGCCCGTGAACCCGCTGTTCATGGACCAGGCCTCCTGCGACACCATCGACGCCGACGAGAACGCCGAGCCGCGCGTCCCCGACGAGCCGCTGATCGCCTCTTACATGAACTACCTGGTCACCAACCACGGCGTTATCGTCCCGCAGTACGGCGACGAGAACGACCAGCTGGCCGTTGACACGCTCCAGAAGATCTACGACGAGGTCTGGGGCGAGGGCGTCTACAAGTGCGTCGGCGTTCAGTCCGAGCAGGTCGTCTTCGGCGGCGGCAACATCCACTGCATCACGCAGCAGGAGCCGTCCGCGTAACTGTCTGGCTTCCTGAGGCACGGCACCTTCCCGTTCATTCGTTGCTTGCGTACCACAAAGTACGCGGCGCTCCTCTTTCACGGGAATCTGCCGCACCTCAGAAACCCAGCCGATCAATCGGACAGTCGGTGAATCGCACCGTGACCATCTCGGGGCATTGATGGTCTGGCCACTTGATGTCTTGGTCGGCTGGGTTTTTCTTTGGGCACTCCGTTGCCTCCACTTCGGAGTGCCCGCCTCTTTGATTGAGTACGCGTCTGATCTGGGATTTATTGCGGGTTAGGCCAATTGTTCGCTTGAATATCCCAGGTCAGACGCGTCTTCAATTGCCGAAAGTTTCCGGTTGCGAGCGCGACCGTTTTGATCGGAGTATCTATGTACCAGCGTATCGTTATCTACACGCGCCTGTTCCGCGAGCGTTGGTCCAACAATTGCATCCTCTCTTCTCTTTGGGATGGCACCTGCACCGGTGACGCGGCCTGTAACCCTACCTTGGGCTGCGCCTTCGGTACAGATGCCATCCTTTTTGCTGTAGGGGGAGCGTGCCGTGGCAGGTAAAAAGTTCTCCCTGTTCGAGGTCATCCTCTCGGTTATCTGCGTTGTCTTTACCATCGAGGCGGCCGCTCCGGCATCTGCCATGGGTAACGTGCAGTTCTTCTGGTGGATTTTCCTTATCGCTACGTTTTTGCTTCCCTATGGCCTGGTAGTTGCCGAGCTGGGTACGGCGTTCGATTCCGAGGGCGGCCTGTACGATTGGGTTCGCCTGGGCTTGGGCGACCGTTGGGGTGCCCGCTGCTCCTGGTGCTACTGGGTCAACTTTCCGCTGTGGGTGGCAAGCATCGCCTGTATGTTTCCCAGTGTCATCAATGCGGTATGGGGTGTCGAGTTTTCGCTCGGGGTCCGAATTGCCATCGAGCTTGCCTTTGTGTGGGGCGTCACGGTCATGGCAATGCAGCCGGTGGCCGAGGCCGATTGGGTCATGGATGGCGGCGCCGTCATCAAGGTGCTCATTACCGCCGTGGTGGGAATCGTCGGCATCTGGTTTGCCTGCAACAACGGCTTTGCCAACGATATGTCGTTTAAGACCTTTGTCCCCGATCTGGGAGACACTAACTCACTGACGTATCTTTCGATCATCCTCTTCAATTTTATGGGCTTTGAGGTGGTCGCGACCTTTGCCAGCACGATGAAAAACCCGTCGCGTGATATCCCCAAGGCGGTTACCGCCGGTGGCGTTGCCATCGCGGCGATCTACATTATCTGTGGCATCGGTATTGGAGCCGCGGTTCCCACCGAGCAGCTTTCACTCGATTCGGGCATTGTGGACGCGGTTGCCGCCATGGTGGGGCGCGCTCACCCGCTGACGATGGTCGTGGGCATGGCCTTTTTGGTAACGCTGTTTGCCAACATGATCTGTTGGAGCTTTGGCGTCAACAACGTGGCGAGCTATGCCGCGCGCCATGGTAACATGCCGCGCCCCTTTGCGCTGGTGTCCAAGAAGACCGGCATGCCTAATGGCTCGGCACTCATTAACGGTTGTTTTGCCAGCTTGGTGCTGCTACTTCAGATTCCGCTGGGCGAAGGTTCCGACGTCTTTTGGGTCTTCTTCTCGATGAACGTCGTCTTTCTGCTCATGAGCTATATCCCGATGTTCCCGGCGTTTTGGCGCCTGCGTAAATACGACGACCGCCCACGTGTGTTCCGCGCGCCCTTCGAGGGCAAGGTGCTTGCGGTAGCGCTTGCGGTGCCGGTGGTAGAGCTCGTGCTTTCGATTGTTGCGACAATCGTGCCGCTTAACAGCTCGCCCGCCGAGATGTCAAAATTGCCGATCCTCATGGGTGTGGTGATCGGCGTGTTGCTGGGCGAGGTTTCGCGCCTCATATCGCGCCGCGGCCGCAGCATCGACAATCCCGGCGTTGGCGCAAGGGGGACAGGTCGCTTTGCACCAAAACAGTAGCGCCGCGAGTTGTGCGGTGCTAGATGCATCTTGGATTACTGCTTACGCTGCTCGGGATCAGATGCGAGCTTGGGTGCAAAGTAGGGGACGTGGCCCAGGTAGGGGCAGCTGTCCGAACGTGCCTCGACGGCGCAGGGGACATCGTCGTAGGTCATGGAAGAACCGAGTCGGGTGATGGCCTTGGCGGCGGGCGCGACGAGCATCTTGAGCGGAGCGATCGGTGTCATGGCATCTCCTTTCATCGGTGAGACACAGCTTGTTTATCTAAACGATACAGTACGTTTAATCGGTGAGTCTAATCTTGCGGCAAAGAATCTGTCAACATCCTCACAGCATCTAGACAGGGGAGGCGGGCATGAGTTTCGCGTTCTATATCTACACCACGATTATCATGGGTGTGGCTCTGGTGACCAGTGCCGTGGCATTGGTGGTTTGGCTCATGACGCGCCGTCGCGACAGCCTGGTGGCCGCGGCGGGCTTTTTGCTCTACATGCTCGATATGTCAGTCATCTTTTTTGACGAGTACAATCGGCTCAAATACGACTACGCTGTTACCTTTAGCGAGCCGTTGCAGCACCCCTTGCTGCGCTGCGTGCTCGGTATTGCCATCTATGCCTGCGTGGTACTGTGGATGTTTGCGCGCTTGCGCAAAAGGCCGACGTCGCGCATGCTCGTACTCGCTATCGTGCCGTTTTCAATCTTGCAATTGCTGCTGGTGCCTCGCAGCGGCGCTGCCGGAGAGATGCAGCAGTATCTCTTTTGGCTCACGCGTGACCTGGGCAATGTAGGATGTCTTGCCTATGCCGCCTGGCATTACCGGTACAGAGCCACGCGTGTTGAGAAACTCGACCTCGACCGCTCAAAGCTCTTTTGGAAGGTGGCCTTCGTTCTTGTGTTTTGCGTGATCGCCGAGGACACCTACATGATCTTGTTCTGCCGCCCCGACTCCCAAAACCCCGTCATCGGCCTCTTTTTGTGGTATCTGTCCGAGCGCAATATCTCCGAAAACGTGCTGCTCGTGGTATGCGCGGCTCAGCTTTTTTGCCAGTTTAGCCATATCCTGCGTGTGTATGCCCGTCATCCGCGTGCCGATGAGGACGTGGCAGCCGAGAGCGCAAGCTCTGAGGACGATCTCGCATCGCGTGTGGTGATTTATGCCGACGCCCATAAGCTGTCACGGCGCGAGCAGGAGGTGCTCACGCTGGTGCTGAAGGGCAACGACGCCCAAAACATCGCCAGCGAGTTGGTCATCAGCCCTGGCACGGTCAAGGCACACTTGCATCGCATCTACGTTAAAAGCGGCGTCTCCAACCGAGATGACCTTATAGATACCTTTTGGCGTTCCTAGCCTCATTCTTCCTCGCATGCGGGTCTTGCTGTGTGGGCGGTCACACCGTTGGGCGTAATGAAGCGGTAATAATCTCAGACAATAAACCTGCAGGTAAAGCGTGTAAACCTGCTTAAACTGACCGTTTGCGGTCCCTGGCCTTGGCACGGATTTGCCCCTGTGTATCAATGGGTGTAGCGCGAAGCCGCGGACGTGGGACAGACGTCCGAGCACGGCTTGTAGGCACGCGCCGATGCGGGAGCGCTACGCTCCCAACCGAGTGCCCACGCGGGCGGTGCGTCCGCGTTGCAACCAAAGATGCCTGAGGAGGCTCACATGGACAAGGCTGATGTAGTTATCAAGAGCGACGCCGTCTTTACCGGCGATGGGCTCGAGCCGTTTAAGGGCGGCGTTGCCGTGCGGGGCGATAAAATCGTTGCCTGCGGTGACGATGCTCACCTGGCACCGTTTATCGGTCCCGATACCGAGGTGCGCGACTTTGGCGACCAGCTCGTCATGCCCGGCCTGATTGACTCGCACACGCATTTTGCCCAGGGCGCGTTTATGACCGACCCCGATTTTGCCGTCAACCTCATCGACTGCACCAGTTTTGAGATGGCGATGGAACGTGTCGTGGCGTTTGCGGCCGACCATCCCGATAACGAGTGGATTCTGCGCTGCCAGATTATCCAGTTCCAGTGGGATGTCCCCGAGATGCCCACGGCCGCGATGATCGATGAGTACATCTCCGACCGCCCGGTATTTCTGCAGCAGGTTGACTTGCATACCTTTAGTGCCAATACCTGCGCCATCAACAAGGTGGGAGTAACTTCGCAGACGCCCGATCCCGCAGGCGGCAAGATCCTTAAGGATGCCGACGGCAATCTGACGGGCGTGTTTTCCAACAACGCCGGCGCCTTCTTTATGGACGAGGTCTACGATCCAGCGCCCGAGGTTGTTGACGCGTCGTTTGCAAAAACCGCCCGGCGCGCCAATGCCCTGGGAATCACTACGGTCGGCATGGTCAATCCTACGTTTGTGAGCATGGAAAACCCGTATGCGGTGTTGGCAGGTCTTAATGCCAAGGGCGACTTGCCGCTGCGCGTGTTCCTGTACACTGACCTGTTCGAAAACGAGTCCTTGACGCTCGAGCAGATCAAGGAGAAATACGCCTTCCCGGGTACGCAGGTGGAGTGGCACGGCTTTAAGCAGTTCCTTGATGGTGTGTGCTCCGACCATACCGCCTGGATGCTTGAACCCTATAGCAACGCACCCGACACCTGTGGTGAGCCCGCGGAGGAGCCGGAGCGCATCCGTGCTGCCATCCTGAGGGCGCAGGAATGGGGCGTTGACACGCGCATCCATGCAATCGGCGATCGCTCGGTGCGTTTTGTGCTCGATTGCTTTGAGGAGGGCGAGCGCTTGCATGGCAAGCGGGATTGTCGCCACTCCATGGAGCACAACGAGACGGTTCAACCCGAGGATATGCCGCGTTATGCCGAGCTCGGCATGTGCCCCGGCATGCAGCCGTGGCACATGCTGCTCGATATGGCTGACCTTGCCAAGGACGAAGCCGTGGGTCCCGAGCGTGCCGCGCTTTCGTGGCCCCTGCATAGCCTGCTTGCCAGCGGAGCCGTGGTGCACCTGGGCAGTGACTTCCCCGTTGTGGGCTTGGAGCCCATGGAGGAGGTGTACGGCGCGGTCTTCCGCATGCTCGAGGACGGTTCCAACCCTGAGGGCTGGTTCCCCCAGGAGCGCATTACCATGGCCGAGGCTCTGCGCGCCTACACCTATGGCAGCGCCTACGCCATGCATGCCGAGGACCGCATCGGCACGCTCGCGTGCGGCAAACAGGCAGATATCTGCGTGCTCGACCGCAATCTCTTTGATTGCGAGCCGGCCGAGGTGCTCGAGGCTACCGCAGCCCTCACGATGATCGCCGGCAAGGTGGTCTTTGAGGCATAGCGCCATCGTTTGATTGGGCGGCTTGGTGCCAGTTGTCAGTCGCCTGACATCCATTCAGCACTACTCTCTCAAGGAAAGGGGAGAACAATGGCAGAAGAAGTAACCGCTGCCGTGGAGGAGGAGCGCGAGCTCGCCTCCCAACCGATTCCCGGTCTGGTGCGTAAGTACACCATCGTCACCGGCCAGGGCATGCTCGCCCAGATCATCATGGTGGTCCTTGAGGGCCTCGTGATGGGTTGGGGCCTAGGTGCCCACGGCCTGGCCTGTGTCTCGATCATTATGTCGGTCGAGTACATCAACCTGGCCTTTGGCAACCTGTTTGGCACCGGCGTGCCCGCCGTGGTGGGCAACCTTTTGGGTGCCGGCGACATCAAGGGCGCAAGCAAGGCTTTTAGCCAGGGCTTTTGGCTCACCACGATCGTGAGTGTGCTGCTTGCTGTGGTGATGGCAGTGTTTACCGAGCCCATCTGCACATTCTTTGGCGCCACGCCCGACATCATGGCCGATACCGTTGCCGGCGTGCGCACCTTCGCCGTGCTGCTGCCGCTCACGGTCATTGGCCAGATGATCACCGCTGTGATGCGTGTGGACGAGAAGGTTCAGATCCAGGCCAACCTCATGACCGTTTCGGCCATCGTCGCCATCTGTTGGCTCGCGCTTTCCACGTTTGTGCTCAAGTTTGGCGTTATGGGCGCCGGCGTGTACTACGGGCTTTCCATCGGTATCTGGGCCATCGGTATCTTCTGGTTCATCGGGGGCAAAAAGTCCCAGCTCCAGATTAGCCTGGCCGACCTTAAGCTCGACCTCGCCATCTGCGGCCAGATCTTCAAGATCGGCTTCCCGTTCTTCCTGGTCCAGGGTGCGACCTTTATCTTTAATACCGTTGCCAACTCGCTTTTGGGTTCGCTCGGCGGCGACATGGGCTCGCTCTACATCGCAGCCTTTGGCGTGATCAACGGCTACATCCTCTACATTACCATGATGGTTGCCCAGTGCTTCTCCTACGGTCTGCAGCCCATCGCTGCCTTCAACGCCGGCGCAAAGGCTTGGGCACGCCTTAAGGAGACGCTCTCCTGCACGCTTAAGTACCAGGTTGTGACGCTGGCGCTGGTCACCGTCGCGCTCTGGCTTGCCGCCACCCCGGTGTGCGCCTTCTTTGCCGGCAGCGATCCTGCGCTCGTTGAGGTTGCCGCCAACGCCACGCGTACTGTCATCCTGGCTGTTGCCCTGGGCTATCTTGCCATGACCATGTCGATGTATTTCCAGGCGGTCGAGAAGGTGGGTGTCGCCACGTTTACGGGCCTGCTTCGCTATGTGATCTGCTCGGTGCCGCTTATGTACCTCCTCGGCAACATGATGAGTGTCGAGGGCGTGTGGATCGCCCTGGTGGTGGCCGATGCCATTACTGGCATCATCTCCATTGCGCTCGCCGCGCACGAGTCCAAGCGCCTTGCCACGCTCTAGGCTCGGACATGGCTGGCGTACGATAGTCGAACAAGTTAACTCGCCTGCAAGCCACCACAATGGGGACAGCCCCCATTGTGGTGGCTTTTGTTATTTAGGGTCTGAGATTTCGGCTCTATAAATAATGCTTTTGAACTGGGTTACTATAAGATTATGGTAAACGCTACTATAAGATTATGGAGAATGAAACTATTCGATTATGGTAACAGCGTAATAAGGGGCGTTGATATGGCTGAGTTCATTAACAGGGATTTGCATGAGTTGCTCATTCGCATGGCAGGCTGGTTTCCTGTTGTGTCGTTGACAGGGCCTAGGCAGAGTGGTAAGTCTACGCTGGTTCGGCATGCCTTTCCCGACTATTCCTACGTCACGCTTGAGGACCCTCAAACGAGGCGCGCGGCCTTGGAGGATCCGGTGAGTTTTATCCGCAACCGAAAGGGCGGACTCATCATCGATGAGGCGCAATACGCCCCGGATTTGTTTTCAATGATCCAGGTTGTTTCGGATGAGCGGGAAGACGCCGGTCAATACATCCTTACAGGCTCGCAAAACTTTTTGATGATGAAAAGCATCGGGCAGTCTCTTGCCGGGCGAGTCGGGATCTTAAAATTGCTGCCATTATCGTTTCGAGAAGCGGAGAGGGGCCAGCAGGGGCAGCTGGAAGTGGATTTGTTCGCGCTCGAAGGGGGATACCCTCGCCTGCGTTCCGCCGGAATGCCGTCCTCGGTTTATTTTCCCAGCTATATCGATACCTATGTTGAGCGCGATGTTGTGGGCTTGCTTGATGTGCGCAATAAGGCGGAGTTTCATAAGTTTCTGTCCATAATTGCTCAGAGCGTCGGTGCCCTCATCAATATATCCTCGCTTTCTCGAGATACGGGCGTGAGCGTATCGACCATTAAAAGCTGGTTGTCCATCCTGGAGCAGAGCTACCTGACGTTTTCGCTGCAGCCCTATTATGCAAATGCCAAGAAGCGTCTAACTAAAACGCCCAAGCTCTATTTTTACGACACGGGGCTGCTCTGCTACTTGCTCAAAATTGGATCACTGGAGCAACTATTGGAGAGCCCTTATCTGGGGGCCGTTTTCGAAAACCTCATCGTTTCCGAAACGGCGAAGAGCCATCTCAACGTGGGCGAGAATCCCGAGCTGTATTTCTATAGGGACGACAGCAAGCGTGAAATCGATTTGCTCGACTGTACAAACTCAGGGAGTCCCAAGGCTATCGAAATAAAATCATCCAGAACGTATCACGATAAGTACGCCCGCCATCTACAGACTGTATGCGATGAGATCGACATTGCAAAAGATGCGCGCTATGTTGTGGCCCGCGTGGACTCAACGTATGAGTCGAAAGACTGTAGTGTGGTTTCGGCGCGTGATTGGCTTTTACGATAACAAGCTCGGCGTATTAACGGCTGCCGCGAAGGGAACCGGCCCCCTTTTTGCGGCGGTTTTTGCCTATCTGGTGCGTCTTAGATGCAAGTGAGTAGACTTATTTGGATATGCCGAGCACATCGCAACAAATACTCAATAAAACCGACGCTCCTATAAGTTGTCAATAGGCAGTTTGCGGGAGCGCTCCC
>JAUUSS010000174.1 GCA_030841765.1 Collinsella aerofaciens
GCCTCGCTGTTCCTGACCAAGACGCTGTTCTCGATGGGCCTGGCGGCGCTGTGCATCGCACTGCCGCCGTACCCCTTCGAGCCCATCCAGATGACGCTCATCAACTTCTTCTGCATCGGCGCGCCGGGCTTTGTGTTGGGCCTGGAGCCCAACAATGCTCGCGTGAAGGGATCGTTCCTGACGAACGTACTCAAGCGTGCACTACCGGCGTCGATTGCGGTCATTTTGGCTGCGGCGCTCGATATCTTTGTGGCGCGCGTGTTTGGCTTTAGCCAGCTTACGCTGTCTACGATGAGCCTGCTTACGTCGTGCGCGGCGAGCGTCAGCCTGATCTGGCGCAACTCGCAGCCTCTCACGCCCTTACGTGTGGTGCTCTTTGTGTTTGTAGTCGCCGGCATCTTGGTGGGCGTTATCGGATTCCCGGAGCTGCTGTCTATTGCCAACCTGTCGATGGGCCAGATGGTTATCTTGGCTGTCATCGTGGTCTTTACCTGCTCGGTGTTCTTTAAGCTCGCCACGATGATGGATTCGCTCAAGCCGCGTCGTCGTCATGCTGCAACTGGTTTTGGCCGCGGTGTGCGCGTCCACCTGGGTCGCGGCGGCGGCAAGGTGAGCTCGACGGGTTCGACGGCCGAGCGTTTTGCCAAGCGCTTCGCCGCCGACATGGCGCAGCGCCGCGAAGATCGCACCGCTCGCGAGGCCGAGGCCCGCGCACTCGAGGGAGTGGCCCAGGCCCAGCCCAAGAAAAAGAAGAGTACCGGAGCCAAGCGCTCTCGCGTGACCAAGTCCGCCCAAGGCATCAAAGTTTCGATGCCAAGCAAAAAGAAGAAGTAACTACGCGCCCTGGCGATGTTGAATTGGTGCCTTGCTCCTGTGGGGCCGTGGCGATGTTATGCTCTAACCTCGATTGTTTGAATTGCTTCGAAAAGAGGATGCCGTGATCTGCCCGCATTGCCTTAAGACTATCGAGGACGGCGCCTCGTTCTGCCCCTACTGTAACGCCTATGTGGGTCCGGGCGATGGTCCCGAGCACACCGAGTTCGTGTTCTGTGAGGGCTGCGGTGCCCGTCTTTCTCCGCATGATCGTACGTGCCCCAAATGCGGACGCCCCGCTCCGGGTATCCTCTCCGAGGACGCTGCCGCATCCGATCTGGCTGCGGGTCGCACGGCGGGCTTTCCGCGCCTAACGCAAGAGCAGATCGATACCGAGGTGCCGCATGCGCCCGCCTCGGCAGCCGCGGTTCTTTCGGACGCCGCCGACCCCAACGAGACCTGCGTGTTGCCGGCTTTCGATAAGGATTTCGGTATCCCCAAGGTCGATATTCCCACGCCCGTTTCTCTGCATGACGATGCTCAAAAACCCAAGCGCAAGGTGCATCCCGACGAGGACGCCTATCACAAGCACAAGCGTCATATCCCCAAGCCGCTCATTATCATCGCGGTCCTTGCCTTTGTGTGCGGTGGTGCCTATTGGTTCGTGACGACCGATCCCATGGGTGTTATGCCCGGCTTCTATGACCAGTTTGGCCAGGCCGCGCAGACGACCTTCCCTACGCGCCAAAAGGGTGAGGCGACTGAGGACGATACCAAGCAGGACGATTCTGCCGAGGTGGTCCAGGAAGAAACCGTGCTCACCGATGATCAGCTCTATACCAGGCTCGACGGTCTGTATCAGACCATCGTGTCCTACGGTGACGAGGAGCAGATCGGCGAGGTCATCGATTCTTTTAACAACGGCTATCTTCGAACGCCGCTGTCCACCCGTCAGGAGCTGTCGCAGAGTGCCTACGCCCTGCGCGACCAGATCAAAAAGACGCAAGATGAGCTCAACAACCTTAAGTATCAGGACGATACGGTCTATGCGGATGACATCGCCCACTTAAAGCAGCTTGCCGAGTGGATGTATGAGCGCGTCGACGTGATTTGCCAGAGCTGGGACATCTCGCTGGCCATTCCCGATGGCGAGTCGATGAGTTCCCACCAAAGCGAGATCCTGGCGCCCATCGCGCAGAGTGGCAACAGCGCGCTGAACCAGTACGACGCCAATGTGGGTTCCTGGAAGCCGCAGCAGCATTCCTAAAATTAGTTCGCCATAGTCGGCATAACCTACGTGCGCAATTGATGTAAGCGCATGCTTATTGCTACAATTCGTACAAATATGCTTTAAACGCACGAGGAAGGAACCACATGTTTGGTTTTAAGAAAGAGCTCTACACGCCTGAGTATCAGCTTGCCGGCGACGAGTGCGCCGTTATCGAGACGTCGAAGGGTACCATCAAGGTCAAGTTTGACGGCGAGGGCGCTCCCATTCATGTCGCGAACTTCTGCGAGCTTTCCACGATGGGTTTCTATGATGGCCTTAAGTTCCATCGCTATGTGCCCGGTTTT